>JAGVII010000598.1 GCA_020056155.1 Afipia sp. | reverse complement strand
TGGCGAAGGCTTCGAGATACGGATCGCACGGCGCGATCATGAGATGTGTATCGAAAATCTTTCTGGAGTGCGGCCGCATCGCTTTAATGACATCGGGGCCGTAGGAAATGTTCGGCACGAAATGGCCGTCCATCACGTCGAGATGGATCCAGTCGGCGCCGGCCTGATCGACGGAACGGACTTCCTCGCCCAGCTTCGAGAAATCCGATGCCAGGATCGACGGCGCGATAATCAGCGGGCGAGGTGCAAGGGGCTGTGACATGGCGGCTTCCGGTGCTTCCCTTGGCGAGTTCTGGACGGCTGGTTTCGCCTAACATGCCGCCCGGACGCGGGCAATGTGAGGCGGGCGGCGTACACAGGAACAGCACGATTTCGGCGGCAAATCCTGCCGCAACGGCAGAAATTGCCGTGCCGGAAGCGCTGTCCGGGCAGCAAAAAAGGCCGAATTTATTGAGTTTTCCGAAGCGGCACGGCAATTGCTGGATACTCCTTGGGATGATCTGAGCCGCGCTTCACCGGCTTTGGGGAGTATCGCGATGTTCTTTGCCGCAGGTGCCATTGGGGCCGCTGCTATCGGCGCACTGGATTTGCTGTCCTCGCTGACGCCTGCCAAATCGGCGGCAGCCAAGACCGGCGTCAAGCAGACCAATTCCATTTTCGATGTGACCGGAGCGAGCGGCAGCGCGCAGAGCGCGACGTCCGTGTCCGCGGCAAGTTCCACGGCGACCGGAGCCCTGTCACCAGCGACATTCAATGCGCTGCTGTCGGCGCAGGATGCCAACGGCAAAGCCACCCCGTCCGACGCGTTGAAGAGTCTGTTCGCGCAGGTCGACGGCAACGGCGACAGCAAGATCACCAAGGCTGAATTCGAAGACAAGCTCGGCGCGGGTGGCACCAATATCGCCGCCGCCAATAACGTCTTCAACAAGATGGATGCGAACGCCGACGGTTCCGTCAGTCTCGATGAAATGGCGACAGCGCTTAAAGGCAAAGGTGACGGTCATCATGCGCATCATGCGCATCAGGCCGGCGGCGGCGCTGACGCGCTGAAGGAGGCCCTGCAGGGCGCGTCGAGCACGACGACGGCAAACAGCGATGGTTCGATCACGACGACTCTGACATATGCCGACGGATCGAAGATCACATTGAGCCAGCCCGCATCATCGGCCACGTCGACCAACGCCTCGACGCAATACAATCTCGTCGAGAAAATGATGCAGCGTCAGACCGACGCACTTGCCGCGTCTGCGAAGCAATCGGTCTCCATCAACATTTGACGTAGCCGAATTCACTGGCTGTCTGAATTGCGATCGGCGTATCCGTCGCGCCGATCTCTATTTTCCAAACCGCTCTTTCCACGATGGCAGCGCGCCGGCGAAAGGCAGCGCCTTCGCTTCGTAGACGCCGCGCGCGATGGCGCGTGCGATGACGTTTGCCGCGACTGCGCCAAGCTCTGTCAGCCCGTAGAGTGGATCGATTGTTTTCTCGCCGGTCGCCGCCGCGAACACGATGTCGCCGTCGAGCGGCGCGTGCACCGGATAGATCGCGCGGGCGAATCCGGTCTGCGCGATCATCGCAAGGCGCTTGACCTGCGGCTTGGTGAGGATGGCGTCGGTGACGACAATGGCCAGCGTGGTGTTCTCGATCGCCGTCGCGGCGGGTCCGCCCTTGAGCCGCATCGCAAGCATATCCTGCGTAAAGGACGGCGGCAGACCGTGACCGCCGAACTCGCCGTTCTGCTCGAAGGGCGCCGCCCAGAACCATGGTCCGTCGCCGACATTCACGCTGCCGACCGCATTGACGGAAGCGATCGCCGCGACGCGCACGCCGTTGGTCAACACGGCCGACGCCGAGCCGAGCCCGCCCTTGAAGTTGGCGGTGGTCGCGCCGAAGCCTGCGCCGACGCTGCCGAGCGCGAAGGGGCCATCGGTCGCCGCTGCGGCTGCGGCATAACCGAGATCGCGATAGGGCGGAAAGCGACCCCATGCCTTGTCGCCGCCATTAAGCATGTCGAACATCACGGCACCCGGAACAATCGGGATCAGGGCGCCGCCAACGGCAAAGCCGCGGCCCTGTTCGGCAAGCCAGGCCTGCACGCCGCCGCCGGCTTCAAGCCCGAAGGCCGAGCCTCCGGAGAGCGCGATCGCATCGATGCCTTCGACTGTGTTGACCGGCTCGAGCAATGCGCCGTCCCGGATTCCAGGGCCGCCGCCGCGCACATCGGCGGAGGTGACAGTGGCCTTGTCGAAGATCACGGCGGTCACGCCGGATGCGACCGTTGCGTCATGGGCGTGGCCGACCCGGACGCCGGGAATGTCGGTCAGCAGGTTCTTCATCATCACTTCACCTTGGGATCGGCCTGATCGCGTCCGAAAACCGATGTCCGCCTTTTGAAATCATGCCCATCACGCCTCGATCACAACAAGCGGAAAGGTTAGTGTGGAGCTTGCATAGCACATGGGCGACAGTGCAATAAGCGGCATGATTCAGGACGTTTCCATCCCCGCAGCGCTCGCCGCTGGCATCATCAGCTTTCTCTCGCCGTGCGTGTTGCCGCTGGTGCCGCCGTATCTGATCTATCTCACCGGCGCGACCATTGAGCATGTGGCCAATGACGAGAAGCCGCAGGTT
>JAGVII010000211.1 GCA_020056155.1 Afipia sp. | reverse complement strand
GCCACCGCTGCAAGCCCAGCACAACCGGCCCATCGATCAGAATCAGCCGGCGCAATCCGGGCTCGCTCGCGGCCTTCAGGTATCCGAGAAGATTCATCGCGATGGTTTCAGGCGTGCGCTTGCCGGTGTTGGCGGCAAGGCGTGAATTGAGCTGGCTCGCCAGTTCCGCCTGCACGCGGTCGAGCACCACCTCGAAAATGGACTGCTTGGACGAGAAGTGGTGATAAACGCCGCCCTTCGCGATCCCGGCCGCAACGGCGATATCATCGATGCTCACGGCATCGAATCCGCGCGCCATGAAGAGCTTCCGCGCCGCGCTCACGATTCCATCGATTGTCGCCGCTGATCGTTCCGACTGCCGAGCCATCGCTTCCCAAACCCAAACCTGTCCGCCGACAACATGCTCGGCGTGACGAAGTCTTACTTCGTCTGGCGCGAAAACTCACCCCATAACGCGAAAAGGGCTGCGTGACCCGCACCGGGTACATTTCCTCACATCGAAACGCGCGATGTGAATCCCGACATGCGATTCTCACGACCCCTGCCCTGTATTCGCCGGCGATCCCCGGCTAGGATGGGTGCCCTTTCGTTGACATCAGACTTGCAGGGCTGCCCCTTTGATCCGTCTTTATGTTCGTGTTCTTGAACTGCTCGGCAAGGAAGCCCGGCTCGGCTGGTTCCTCGCTGCTGCCAACCTGCTGCTCGCGGTTGCGCAGTTCGCCGAGCCGGTCCTGTTCGGCCGCATCATCGACGTGCTGTCCGGCAAGCCGAGCACGGACACCCTGTTCGGCGCGATCACCTCGCCGTGGCCGCTGCTCGGCGCGTGGGCCGTGTTCGGACTGTTCACGATCCTCTGCAGCGCCGTCGTCGCACTGCAGGCGGATCGTCTCGCGCATCGCCAGCGTCAGGCCGTGCTCACCGGCTACTTCGAGCACATCATGCAGTTGCCGCTCACCTTCCACACCGGCACGCATTCCGGACGCCTGATGAAGGTGATGCTGCAGGGCACCGACGCGCTGTGGCGGGTCTGGCTCAGCTTCTTCCGCGAACACTTCTCCTCGATCATGTCGCTGATCGTGCTGCTGCCGCTGTCGCTGTACATCAACTGGCGGCTCGCGAGCCTGCTGTTCGTCCTGTGCGTCGTCTTCACGGTGCTGACCACGCTGGTGGTGCGCAAGACCTACGGCCTGCAGATGGAGGTCGAGGAGCACTACGGCGACCTCGCGGCGCGCGCGTCGGACGCGCTCGGCAACGTCGCGCTGGTGCAGAGTTTCGTGCGCGTCGATGCCGAGGTGCAGGGATTGCGCGGCGTCGCCGACAAGCTGCTGTCGGCGCAGTTGCCCGTCCTGTCGTGGTGGGCGCTGGTGGTCGTCATGACCCGCGCCTCCACCACCATCACCATTCTGGCGATTTTCGTGGTCGGCATCATCCTCAACAGCCAGGGACAGGCGAGCGTCGGCGAGATCGTGATGTTCGTCTCCTTCGCCACCATGCTGATCCAGAAGCTCGAACAGGTCGTGGGCTTCATCAACAGCGTGTTCATGGAAGCGCCGCGGCTGCGCGAATTCTTCGACGTGCTCGATGCGGTGCCCGCGGTGCGCGACCGGCCCGACGCGATCGATCCCGGCCGCCTCACCGGCCTCGTGGAATTCAACGACGTCTCGTTCTCCTATGACGGCAAGCGGCCCGCGGTCGAGGACGTGTCGTTCACGGCGCTGCCGGGACAGACCTTCGCGCTGGTCGGAGAAACCGGGGCGGGCAAATCGACCGCCATCGCGCTGCTGCACCGGGCGTTCGATCCGCAATCCGGCTTCATCAAGATCGATGGCATGGACATCCGCGGCATGACGCTCGCGGCGCTGCGCCGGAATATCGGCGTGGTGTTTCAGGAAGCGCTGCTGTTCAACCGCTCGATCGCCGACAACCTGCGGGTCGGCAAGCCCGACGCGACCGATGAGGAATTGCGCGCCGCGGCCGAGGGCGCGCAGGCGCTCGACTTCATCGAGCGCAGCGATCTGAAATTCGACACCAATGCCGGCGAGCGCGGCCGCATGCTCTCCGGCGGCGAACGCCAGCGCCTGTCGATCGCGCGCGCGCTGCTGAAGAACCCGCCGATCCTGATCCTCGATGAAGCCACCAGCGCGCTCGACGCGGTCACCGAGGCCAAGGTCAATGCGGCACTCGATACCGTCATGCAGGGCCGCACCACCTTCGTGATCGCCCACCGTCTGTCCACGATCCGTAACGCCACCCGCATTCTGGTGTTCGACAAGGGCAAGGTGATCGAAAGCGGAACCTTTGATGAACTGGTGGCGAGCGGCGGCTATTTCGCCAAACTTGCGCGGGCACAGTTCATGGTGCAGGACGAGTCCCGCGCCCATTCGCCCGCGCTGACGGGGGCCACGGCGGCTTTCAAAACGTAAATTGCGGTGTCATCACCGGGCATAGCAGTCGCAGACTGCGTAGACTTGTCTGCGGTCCCGGTGATCTCGATAAAGTGAGCACCATGCCCGTCCATTTCGGGATGGCCGGAACTAGTCCGGCCATGACAAGCATTATGTGGGCATCGTCGAAATTTGGCCCATTTCATGCCTGATTGAGCCTCAAAGCCCCTGTTCGGAACCGCTCGCTCGGGTATAAGTATGGAGCCTGGTGACGCATCTGATTTGACGATCCGGATTGCTTTTCGAACCCGCATGCAACACGCCGAGGAGACTATGGTTTCATTCGCCGCAGGCGTGCTCTCAACCATCGGAATCCGGTAGTGATGTCGGTCCCTCTCCCGTTCCGGCGCGGGGCGCTGCGCCCGTTTGCGCTTGTCGCGGCGATGTTCGTCGCAGCGACCGTGGCAACACTCGCGCCGCGTATGGCGCAGGCCGAAGCACTTCTGGTGATCGAAGCCGACAGCGGCAAGGTGCTTCAGGCGGAAAACGCGACCTATCCCTGGTACCCCGCATCCGTCACCAAACTCATGACGGCCTACGTGACGCTGAAGGCGGTGAAGGAAGGCCGCCTCACGCTCGACACGCTGTTCACGGTATCGCCGACCGCGGCCGCGCAGCAGCCGTCGAAGATGGGCTTTCGGCCGGGCACGCAGGTTACCGTCGATAACGCGCTCAAGATGATGATGGTGAAATCGGCCAACGACATCGCCGTCGTGCTGGCCGAGGGCGTCTCGGGCTCCGTCGATAATTTCTCCGCGGAAATGAACAGGACCGCGCAGCAGCTCGGCATGACGCAGACGAGCTACGTCAATCCGAACGGCTTGCCCGCGGAAGGACAGGTCACGTCCGCCCGCGACCTCGGCATTCTCGCGCGCGCGATCATTCGCGATCTGCCCGAATACGAATATTTCATGCACATTCCGGCGATCAAGTTCGGCCGCCGGGTGACCGCGAACTTCAACAAGCTGATCGGCCGCTATCCCGGCGCGGACGGCATGAAGACCGGGTTCATCTGCGCATCGGGATTCAATCTTGTGGCCACCGCGACGCGCAACAACAAGCGGCTGATCGCCGTGGTGCTCGGCGCGCAGTCGTCGTCGCAGCGCGCGCTCAAGGCGGCGCAGATGCTCGAGCGCGGCTTCGGCAGCAACAAACTCTCCTGGCTCAAGCCGTCGCTCGGCACCGTCGATGCGCTGGCGCCGATCGATGCCTCGCCGCCGAACCTGCGCGACGAGATCTGCGGGCCGAAGCGCAAGAGGCCCGCCGCCGAGAACGAGGAAGACGATCCCGATATCCAGGCGGACAACAGCAACAACGACTCCGGCATCTCGATGTTCACGGCCGGCCTTCAGGGCCCGACCATGAAGGTTTCCGACCTGCTCGCGATGCCGGCTGCCGCCACGACGCCGGTGATCGTCTATACCGGCCCGGCCCGGACCGGCGCGGCCATCCTCGAGGCCGACGCCGCCGAAGCCGCCAAACAGGCGGCCTCCGTCGCCAAGCGGAAGAAGGGCGCCAGGGCGAAGCCGAAGGTCGCCGCCAAGCCGGATGCCGGCACGGCCGCAAAGCCCGAGGCCAAGCCGGCGGCATCGCCTCCAAAACCGAAGACCGCCGCCGTCACTCCGGCGGCCAAGCCCGTCGCTGCGCCAAAGACCGACAAGAAGCCGGATGCCGCCGCCAGGCCTCCTGCAGCGAAGCCCGAGGCCAAACCTGCGGCCGCAAAGCCTGCCGCCGCCAAGCCCGCTACAGCAAAGCCTCCTGCGGCAGCCAGTGCCGCACCGAAACCCGCTGCCGCCGCCAAACCCGTGGCCAAGCCTGCCGTCCAGCAAAAGCCCGCCGCCCAGCAGAAGCCTGACACCGCCCCCCGCGGGTAGGGGCTGACCTGGCTTTATCAATCGGGCGAAACCGCAGCCCCCTTACCCTTCCGTGGGGTGAGGGAGCCGATCTCGCTCGCCTATTGTGCTCTGCCTATTGTGCTCTGCGGAATCCGCATGCGTGAGCGGCCGCAAGCCTGCGTACAAAGCCTCTCAAGTGCGTCGTTACCACGCACAGGCTTGCTATGGCCTGCGGCTTCGCTCAATACTTATTTCAATACTTCAGGACATAGCCCGTGCACCCCGCCACAAGACGGGGGCCCGTCAGGAAACCAGCGAGGGGAATAATCATGGAACGTATCTGGCTCAAACAATACCCGGCCGGTGTGCCTGCCGACATCGACGTCAATCAGTATCCGTCGCTGGTGGAACTGCTCGAAGAAAGTTTCAAGAAATTCGCCGACCGCAAGTCCTTCATCTGCATGGACAAGTCGATCACCTATCGCGAACTCGACGAGATGTCGGCGGCGATGGGCGCCTATCTGCAAAGCAGGGGCCTGCAGAAGGGCGCGCGCGTCGCCATCATGATGCCGAACGTGCTGCAGAACCCGGTCGCCTCCAGTGCGATCCTGCGCGCGGGCTACACGGTGGTGAACGTCAACCCGCTCTACACCCCGCGCGAGCTTGAGCATCAGCTCAAGGATTCCGGCGCCGAGGCGATCATCATTCTGGAGAACTTCGCCAGCACGCTCGAGAAGGTCATCGCCAAGACCAACGTCAAGCACGTCATCATGGGCACGATGGGCGACCTGCTCGGCTTCAAGGGCGTGATCGTCAATTTCGTCGTCCGCAAGGTCAAGAAGATGGTGCCGGCGTATTCGAT
>JAGVII010000124.1 GCA_020056155.1 Afipia sp. | reverse complement strand
CGGCCGCCGCAACGCGCGCGCCGGCGAGGCCGAGGACTTTCTGGCCACGCTGGTGCGTGCCAACCGCGCGATGGGCGATGCCGTGCGCGGCAAGGCCGATATGGCGGCCGCGGCGGGGCTGCCGAAGGATGTCGGCGTGTGGGCCGGCACGACGGATTTCCTGCTCGGTGCGATGGCGACGGGGAAAGATCTGAAGGATCTTTCCGCGCTCGATCTTGTCACGATGGCGCAGCGCGATGGGCCGTCGGCCTGCCGTCAGGGCCTCGGCGCGCTGATCGCGAAGCTTGGCGAGGGACTCCCCGTCGTGCTGTCCACGCCGGTGACGCGCATCGCCTGGAGCGGGCGCGACGCGCAGGTCGAAACATCGGCTGGCACCATCGCCGCGAAGGCCGTCATCATGACCGCGTCCACCAATGCGCTGTTATCGGGGAAAATCAAATTCGCGCCCGAGCTGCCGAAGCGCCAGCAGGATGCGGCGTCGAAGCTCATGCTCGGCAGCTACGATCACATCGCGCTCGAACTGCCGGGCAATCCGCTTGGATTGTCGCGCGACGATATCGTGATCGAGCAAAGCGCCGACCGCAGCACGGGATTCCTGCTCGCCAATCTCGGCGGCTCGTCGCTGTGTCAGGTCGATGTCGCCGGCTCGTTCGGCGCGGAATTGTCCACGAAGGGCGAAGCCGCGATGGTGGCGTTCGCAACGGACTGGCTGACCAGACTGTTCGGCGCGGAGGTCAGGAACAGTGCGAAACGCACCACTGCGACCCGCTGGAACGACATGCCTTATGTATTCGGCGCGATGTCGGCGGCGTCGCCCGGCGGCCAGCCGGGGCGCAAGGTGCTGATGGAGCCGCTGGGCAGCCTGTTCTTCGCAGGCGACGCCGCGCATGAAACCCAGTGGGGCACGGTCGGCGGTGCGTGGGAATCCGGCGAGCGTGCGGCCGACGCGGCCCTGCGCAAGATCGGCGCGCTGAAGGATGCGCCCGTGGCCCAGAAATCCGGCAGGAAGCCGAAGCGCAAACAGTCGCGCGCGACGGCGGAGCCGGCATCGCCGCGCGGGCGTAGTCTGAACTGGCCGCGGAATTGATGTTCAGAGAGAAAGCCTTCGCATGGCTTGACGTAAATATCGCGATATGCGATATTTACAGTGTATGAAAACAGTCGTCTTTACGACCTCGGCTACGCGGCAGTGGATCAAGCTCTCGCCGGACGTGCGGAAGCGTATTGATTTGCGACTGACTGAATACGCATCGAACGGCATTGGCGATGTTAAGCGGCTTAAAGGGCGATTGGGCGCGCGGCTTCGCGTGGGAGATTGGCGCGTGATCTTCTATGAGGAAGATCAGACGATAGTCGTGGCCGCTGTAGGTCACCGGAGAGAAATTTACGACTAGGAGCGAGCTATGGGTGTGCGGTTTGAAAAAACTCCACGAGGAGAGGTCGCAATCCTTCCGCGCGAGGAGTATGAGGCGCTTTTGACGCGCGCGTCAGAGGCAGATGAGGATGAAGGAACAGCGCGTCTTGTTGCTCGCGCACGCAAGAAAGCTGCGACGGAGGAATTAATACCGAAGGCTGTTGTCGATCGAATCGCGAATGGTGAGAATCCTGTCCGTGTGCTGCGCGAATGGCGAGACGTGACACAGATGGAATTGACCTACCGAACCGATATAAGCCAAGGCCATATCTCCGATATCGAAAACGGTCGCCGCGTGGGCACGCCAGAAACCCTTCGGCGGATTGCAGATGCGCTGAAGGTTCCTCTCGATTTTCTGGCGTGATTTTTTAGATACTACCCCCGCAGCACGGCGCCGGTCTTCTTGGTGACGTCCGCGACGATCTTTGAGGCCACCGCCTCGATCTCCTGATCGGTCAGGGTCTTTTCGCGCGGCTGCAACGTCACGGCGATGGCGATCGACTTCTTATCCTCGTCGATACCCTTGCCTTCATAGACGTCGAACACGGTGACACTGGTGATCAGCTTCTTGTCGGCGGCCTGCGCGGTGCGGACGATGTCGCCCGCCTTGACGCTGCGATCGACAATGAAGGCGAAGTCGCGCGACACCGGCTGGAACGGCGACAGCTCCAGCAGCGGCTTGGCGCGGGTCGGCCTGGCCTTGGCGTCGGGAATGCGTTCGAGAATGATTTCGAACGCCACCAGCGGGCCGTCGGCCTTCAAGGCTTCCAGCGCGCGCGGATGCAGTTCGCCGAAATAGCCCAGCACGTTCTGCGGTCCGATCTGGATCGCGCCGGAGCGGCCGGGATGTAGCCACGCCGGGAAGTTCTTTGACTCGGTGGCGGAGACGACCTGAAGGCCCTGCATCGGTGCGCCGGCCGCGGCCAGCACGGCCAGTGCATCCGCCTTGGCGTCGAGCGCGTCGACGGTGAAACTGCCCGACCAGTGCCGGCCAATGCCCTTTGCGGAGGCCAGCGCGCGGCGCACGCCGCTCGCCGCCATGAATTGATCCTCGGGGCGGTCGCCCTTGAAGATCTGTCCGACCTCGAACAACGCCACGTCGGCGAAGCCGCGGTCCGCATTGGCCTGCGCCGCGGCCACGAGTCCGGCGATCAGCGAGGGCCGCATGTCGGAGAGATCCGATGCGATCGGATTGGCCAGCGTCAGGGCGGCGCTGCCGCCGCCGAACAGTTCGGCCTGCATTTTGGAGACGAACGACCACGTTACGGCCTCGGTCATGCCGCGCGCGGCCAGCGCGCGCTTGGCGCGGCGGGTGCGGAGCTGAAGCTGGGTCAGGACCGGCTTGCGCGGCGCGTCGCCGCGCTCGAACGGCGTCAGCGGCACGCTGTCGACGCCGACAATACGCACGATCTCTTCGACGATGTCGGCCTTGCCGTGCACGTCGCTGCGCCACGACGGCACCGCGACCTTCACGACCGGGCCTGTGCCCGCAACCATGAAACCGAGATGCGCGAGAATCCGTTTGATTTCGGGCAGCGGCACATCGATGCCGGCCAGCCGCTTCACTTCCGTGACTGGAAACTCGATGATGCGGTCTTCGCCATGGCTTTTGCCGGCGACGACGATCTCCGACGGCGAGCCGCCGCACAGGTCCATCACCAGCTTTGTCGCCATCTCGAGGCCCGGCACCATGAAGGCCGGATCGACGCCGCGCTCGAAACGATAGCGCGCGTCGGAGTTGATGCCGAGCTTGCGGCCGGACTGGGCGATGTTGATTTCGTTCCACAGCGCCGATTCGATCAGCACGTCGGTGGTGGTCTCGTCGCAGCCCGAGGCTTCGCCGCCCATGATGCCTGCGATGGATTCCACGCCGCGTTCATCGGCGATCACGCAGATGGTGTCGTCCAGCGCGTAGGTCTTGCCGTCGAGCGCGACCACCGTCTCGTTGCGCGCACGCCGCACGGTGAGGTTGCCTTTCACCTTCGCGGCGTCGAACACATGCAGCGGGCGCGCGCGGTCGAAGGTCATGAAGTTGGTGATGTCCACCAGCGCATTGATCGGGCGCAGGCCGATCGAGGTCAGGCGCCGTTGCAGCCATTCCGGCGAGGGCCCGTTCCTGACGCCGCGCACGAGGCGCAGCGCGAAGCCGGGACACAGCTTCTCGTCCTCGATGGTCACCTGCACGGGACAGGGGAATTCGCCCTTGATCTGCTTCGGCGCGGGGTCCTTGAACTTGCCCATGTCGGCGGCGGCGAGGTCGCGCGCGATGCCGTGCACGCCGGTGCAGTCCTGACGGTTCGGCGTGAGATTGATTTCGATCACCGGATCGCCCAACCCCGCATAGTCCGCGTAAGGCATGCCGACCGGCGCGTCGGCGGGAAGCTCGATGATGCCGTCGTGATCGTTCGAGAGTTCAAGCTCGGCCGCGGAACATAGCATGCCGTGAGACTCGACGCCGCGAATGGTGCCGATGCCGAGCGTGATGTCCTTGCCCGGAATGTAGGTGCCGGGCGGGGAGAACACGCTCACCAGTCCCGCGCGCGCATTCGGTGCGCCGCAGACCACCTGCACCGGCGCACCGCCATCGCCGGTGTCCACCATGCACACCCGCAGCCGGTCGGCATTGGGATGCTGCTCGGCGGAAATCACACGCGCGATGGTGAACGGCGCCAGCGCCTTCGCCTTGTCGTCGAGATGCTCGACTTCAAGGCCGATCATGGTGAGCTTGTCGGCGATCTTCTCGAGCGGCTCGTCGGTGTCGAGATGCTCTTTCAGCCAGGAGAAAGTGAACTTCATCGGATGTCTCCGCCCTCGATTTCTTCTCCTCTCCCGCTTGCGGGGGAGGGTAGGGAGGGGGCTTTTGCTTGTAATGCGGTAATAATGGTTTCGAGCATGCCCGTTTTGTTGGTAAGGACATCATGATTGCTGAAGCGCAAAACCCTGTAGCCTTCAGATGTCAAATACGAATCTCGCTGTCGGTCGCGCGCGATACCTTGCGGTTCATAGTGCTGCCCACCGTCGATCTCGATGACAAGGCGAGAGGTCTCGCAGACAAAATCGACGATGAAGGGCCCGATAGGCTTTTGCCGGCGAAAGCTTGCACCATTCAGCCGATGAGCGCGCAGCTCTTTCCAGATCGCACGTTCGGCATCTGTCATATCGCGGCGTAAACGTCGGGCATTGGCGCGCGCAGCCGCTCCAACATTCCACGCGGGACGCTTTGGCTCATCGACCATCGAGACCCCCTCCCCAGCCCTCCCCCGCAAGCGGGAGAGGGGGCGAAGCGTGCCGAACTGAGAGATCGATTCCAACAGTTTTATTCCCGGGCGGCGGCGTTCTGTTGGATGTATCGGACTTGAGATGGACTGGCTCCCTCTCCCGCTTGCGGGGGAGGGTTGGGGAGGGGGCGCAGAGATCGCAATCACGTGCTCAACCCTCCCGCCAGCGTCGGGACATCGAGCGGCTTGAAGCCGTAATGATTGATCCAGCGCGTGTCGCTCTCGAACATCTGCCGCAGGTCGTTGATGCCGTATTTGAGCATCGCGATGCGGTCGATGCCCATGCCCCATGCAAAACCCTGATAGACGTCGGGATCGATGCCGCAGGCGCGCAGCACGTTCGGATGCACCATGCCGCAGCCGAGAATCTCCAGCCAGTCGTTGCCTTCGCCGAAACGAATCTCGCCCTTGTCGCGGCGGCACTGGATATCGACCTCCAGCGACGGCTCGGTGAAAGGGAAGAACGACGGGCGGAATTTCATGTTGACGTTCTCGACCTCGAAGAACGCCTTGCAGAATTCCGCGAGAATCCATTTCAGGTGGCCGAGGTGCGAGCCCTTGTCGATCACGAGGCCTTCGACCTGATGGAACTGCGGCGTGTGGGTCGCGTCAGAGTCGATGCGATAGGTGCGGCCCGGACAGATCACGCGGATCGGCGGCTTCTGGCTCAGCATGGTGCGGACCTGCACCGGCGAGGTGTGGGTGCGCAGCAAGAGCCGTTCGCCGTCAGGCTTGCGGTTGAAGAAGAACGTGTCGTGCATTTCCCGCGCCGGATGGCCCTCGGGGAAATTCAGCTTGGTGAAATTGTAGTCGTCGGTCTCGATGTCCGGACCTTCCGCGATGGAGAAGCCCATGTCGGCGAAGATCGCGGTGAGTTCGTCCATCACCTGAGAGAGCGGATGAATGCGGCCCTGCTCGGCCGGCGTCTCGCGGGTCGGCAGCGTGACGTCGATGGTTTCCGACGCAAGCCGGGCGTCGAGCGCCGCGCTCTTGAGAATGTCGCGGCGCGCGGCGAGCGCTTGCGTCACCGTGTCCTTGGCAAGATTGATCTTCGCGCCTTCGGTCTTGCGCTCGTCCGGCGACATCTTGCCGAGGGTCGCGAGCAGCGCGGAGATCGAGCCTTTCTTGCCGAGCGCGCCGACGCGCACGGCCTCCAGCGCGGCTTCATCGGAAGCGGCTTCTATCGCGCCCAGAATTTCGGTTTCGAGTTTGGCGAGGTCGGACATCCGGCAATCCTCTGGTCGAGAATGTCTGGCCGGTTTGTTTCTCCGTCGTCATGCCCGGGCTTGTCCCGGGCATCCACGACTTGATTCAGATCGCCCAGCAAGACGTGGATGGCCGGGACAAGCCCGGCCATGACATCATTATAAATTGCGCCTCGATAACGAGGACAAAGACCTTACGCCGCGAGCGCGGCTTTGGCCTTTTCAGCGATCGCCTGGAACGCCGCCGGTTCGTGGATCGCGAGATCCGACAGCACCTTGCGATCCACAACGACGCCCGACTTGGCGAGGCCGTTGATAAACACGCTGTAGGTCATGCCGAACGGACGCACGGCGGCGTTGAGACGCTGGATCCAGAGCGCGCGGAAGGTGCGCTTCTTCAGCTTGCGGGCGCGGAAGGCGTACTGGCCTGCCTTGTCCACGGCGGCCTTGGCGGCGCGGATGGTGTTCTTGCGGCGGCCGGAAAAACCCTTGGCGGCCTTGTAGACTTTCTTGTGCTTGGCGTGAGCTGTGACGCCGCGTTTAACGCGAGACATGATGAATGTCCTTCATCTGGAAAAGGAAAACAGGCGGCCGCGCGAAGGCGGCCCGGTGAACCGCTCAGGCGTTCGGCAAGAAGTACTTCTTGACGTTATCGCCATCGGTCTTGAACAGAATCCGCGTGCCACGGAGCTGGCGAATCTGCTTCTTGGTCCGCTTGATCATGCCGTGGCGCTTGCCTGCATGGGCGGACACCACTTTTCCGGTCCCGGTCACTTTGAAGCGCTTTTTGGCGCCCGACTTGGTCTTCAGCTTGGGCATTTGGCTCTCCTGTTGCCGCAACAAAAAACCGCCCCGAAAGGCGATCTGGCGGCTGAAATGCTCGTTAGAGCGTTGATAATGCTCAACTTCCTCCCGTGTGGAGAAAGTCAGCACTGGCGTCGCCACGGCAGCCCTTAATCAGCCGGGCGACGAAGGTTGGGCTTATGGCAGAGGATCGGCGGATTGGCAACGATTAACGGCCGCTCTTGAACGGAAGGAACCGTTCCTGCGACTATTCTGCAAGACATCAGCGTCCCTCATGCCTGAAAGCCAGTCCCATGAATTTCAAGGCTCTGAAACCGTCGGCTTCCTTCGTCCTCGCAGCAGCAGTTCTGTTCGCGGCGTCTCCTGGTCAGGCGGCCTCGTTCGATGGCCCCTGGACGGTGGTGATCGTCACCCAGTCCGGCAATTGCGATGCGGCCTACAGCTTTCCGCTGCGGGTCAGCGGCGGGCGGATCGTCTCGACTGGCGGAGCAGCTATCAATGGACGGATCAGCGGCCGAGGCGGCGTCAGCGTGGCGATTTCCAGCGGCGGGTCCTCCGGCCGGGCCAGCGGGCGGCTGTCAGGATACGCGGGATCGGGACGCTGGAACGGCATCCTGAACGGTGCCCGGTGCAGCGGGCGATGGGAAGCGCATCGGTAATATATTATTGGAATAACTCAGGATTTCCGAAACATGCGGCCGTTGTTGCTGCGGCGCACTGGTAGTCCTGCCACAATCCGACTATATCCCGCTCAGCACCCACCAACCGTGAGGAATACAGATGGCCGCGCGCGCCAAGACGATTGCTTTGTCCTTGAATCCGGCCGCCCGGCTGTTCGCCCTGGCCGCCTTCGCCGCGGCCGCCCTGACCGCGGCTATTGTGCTGGCCGGCTCGGCCCAGGCGGGTTCCTCGTTCGACGGCGCCTGGAAGGTCACCATCATCACCCAGTCCGGCAATTGCGATCCGGCCTACAGCTATCCCGTGAAGGTCGTCGGCGGCCGCGTCAGCTATTCGGGTGACGGCAGCTTCGATATTTCCGGCCAGATCGGCGATGCCGGCGCGGTCAGCGTCGCCATTGCGCGCGGCGACCAGAAGGCCAGCGCCAGCGGCAAGCTCTCGGCCAATTCCGGTTCCGGCCGGTGGAGCGGCAAGTCGTCGAGCATGTCCTGCTCCGGACGCTGGGAAGCGGCGCGCGCGTCGTAAGCAATCGAGTCTTGCTCTGTCTCAAGAGTGGAGATTGCTTCGCTTCGTCCGCAATGGCGGCTTGAGCCAGCAAAAGCCTTTCCAACGAAACAGCCCGTCAGGATTCTGACGGGCTGTGAACATCCGATGGCCCTTCGGCTCCTGCCGTTAACGCGGCGCCAGCACCATGACGACCTGACGGCCCTCGAAACGCGCGTCCTGTTCGACTTTCGCGACGTCGGCAACGGAGGCCTTCACCTTGTCGAGCAACTTGGTCCCGATTTCCTGATGCGCCATTTCACGGCCGCGATAGCGCAGCGTGATCTTGACCTTGTCGCCTTCCTCGAAGAACCGCAGCATCGCGCGCATCTTCACGTCGTAGTCGTGATCGTCGATCATCGGGCGGAGCTTGATCTCCTTGATCTCGACGACCTTTTGCTTCTTGCGGGCTTCGGCGGCTTTCTTCTGCGCCGAATACTTGAACTTCCCGTAGTCCATGATCTTGCAGACGGGAGGATTGGTGTTCGGCGAAATCTCGACCAGATCCATGCCGGCCTCCATCGCCATCTTGACCGCGATCGCCGTCTCGACGGTGCCGTGGTTGAGGCCGGTTTGGTCGATCAGCTGAATGGTGAGATTGCGGATTTCAT
>JAGVII010000285.1 GCA_020056155.1 Afipia sp. | reverse complement strand
GACGCCACATTCCCCCAACGGGATAGTCGTTTCGATTTGGTGGAGTATATCGTAAACCCCAGTTTGTTCGGTTATAGTCCGACGCCGCTGTTCGACAATGCCTACTATCTGGGCTGGAACGGCGACGTAGCCGAAGCCGGTGTGAATGCTTTCATTCATTATGTGCTCCACGGGCACACAGAAAACAGAAAACCAAACAAATGGTTCGGCGACGCTTGGTATCGCAACCGAAATAGAACGGCGTCCCAGGGACTGGCGGGGCTCGTAGATTATGCCGAACGTGGTCGTAGCCAGTCACATCAACCGCACCCCTTATTCGATCCAGCATTCTATCTTCAGATCTATCAGGATGTAGCCGCCGCGGGGATCGATCCGTACATACACTTTGTCGCACACGGCGCGGCCGAGGGGCGCACGCCTGGTTTTATTGCGCATGCAGTGATCGAACTCGGCGGAGACTTGATCGACCGTCCATTACTTTCTGACGCACTATTAGGCTTGGCGAACCCGTTTGACGTGATCAAGCCTGAACAGCTGATCACTAAAGTCGGCGAGGACCGCCGGGAATCACGCCGTTTGGCGCTCTGGAGGGCGGCCCGCCCCCTTCGTGTCATCAGAAAACGGCTGCGAAGCTTGGGAGTCTCAGCGAAACGCGCGCAAAATCTGCAACAGTTTTCCGGCATTTTGTCGACAGTCGATGACAGCGTTGCGCCATACTTGGTCAAGAAAGATATTTTCGAGATCTGGCAAAGCAATAATCGACTTACGGATGTCGCTCGCCTCGATTTGGCACGCCGTCTTGCTGTATCCAAGCAAGACATAAAGTTCTCTATCGTAACCCCTGTTTACAAGACGCCGCCACAGCACCTTCGCGATATGGTATCATCTGTTGTCGGACAAATTTACAACAATTGGGAACTCTGCTTGATCGATGACGCTAGTCCAGATGAATGGACGTGGCCGTTGTTGCAAGACTTGGCCGCGCAGGACGAGCGCATCCGCATTCATAAGCAGCCTAAGAACGGGGGCATCAGTTCCGCTTCCAATGCTGGCCTAGCTTTGGCAGACGGAGATTTCATCGTTCTGCTCGATCATGACGACCTCTTGACACCAGATGCATTGGCCGAAGTAGCCATTTATCTGAGCGAGAATCCTGATACTGATGTCGTCTATTCCGACGATGACAAAATCGACGATAACGGCCGCCGTTTTGCACCACAATTCAAACCTGACTGGTCGCCTGTTCTTCTGCTTTCCTACATGTATCTCAGCCACCTATCCGTGTTCCGTCGCAGCATGTTGGATCAAGTTGAAGGCTTTCGGTCTGATTTCGACGGCGCGCAAGACTACGACTTCTTCTTGAGGATAACCGAAAAGGCGCGAGCCGTCGGCCATATTCCGCGCATCCTTTATCACTGGAGAGCAGCGGAGGGGTCTACCGCCACTTCAGGAGATGCCAAGCCCGAAAGTTTCGAACGTGGTCAAAAGGCCGTTCAGGAGGCTTTGGATCGACGAGGAATCGCAGCCGAAGCCTATTGGCCCGATTGGGCGAAACGCGCCAAGGTCGGCATGTTCGGTATCAGGTTCCCCGATGATGGTCCTTCTGTCACTATCGTGATCCCAACATACAATCAGGTCGGACTGCTGCGTGACTGCGTCGAATCTCTCTCGATGACAACCTACCAAAATTTCGATGTCCTCATCGTGGACAACGGAAGCAACGATCCTGATGCTCGATCTTATTTGAAACAACTGAATACATACGCCGGGCACAAAGTTCTTCGGATTCCCCAATTTTCTACCGGCTTCAGTTTTGCCCGTCTTCTTAACGAGGCTGTTCCCGCTGCTAAAGGAGAGTATGTCCTTCTTCTAAACAACGACACAAAGGTCATCAATCCAGAATGGCTAAGCCAGATGGTTGGCTATGCCCGGATGAACGGGGTCGGTTCTGTCGGCGCAAAATTGTATTTTGGAGACCATACGATCCAGCACGCCGGCATCGTCAAAGGCTATAATGATGGCCTCGTTGGTCACGCTTTCCGTAACGCAGCTGCTCATGACTGGGGATACATGGGATTTGCGCGCACCCCTCGTGAATACTCTGCCGTAACCGCAGCTTGTGTCCTTACGCCCAAGGAACTTTTCCTATCCATCGGCGGTTACGATGAAGAAAATTTCGCGGTCGCGTACAACGACGTGGACTACGGGTTCCGTTTGGTTGATCGTGGATACACGAACATTTACTGTTCTGATGCGGAACTTTTCCACTTTGAAGGCAAGACACGTCCAAAGCGCGATAACCCCAGAGAGGTGGTTGCTTTACGGACGATCTATGGTGATTGGCGCGAACGCTGGTACAATCCAAATCTGACTTTGGAGCATGAGGATTTTTCTTTGTGTTCCCGGCGAAGTGGGCGTCTTGGACAGCAGCCCATTCGAGTCGCCTTTGTTTGTCATAGTTTGAATCGCGAGGGCGCGCCAAACACCCTCCTCGATCTGGTCGTTGGCCTGAAGCGCTCACGCCTCGTCGATCCTATCGTTCTTTCTCCTGGAGAAGGCGCGCTCAAGGCGGCCTATGCCGAGGCTGGCGTCGAGGTCGTCAAGTTAGATTTGCCTTCTCCAAAAGCTGAAGTTGAAGACTATAAATCTGCCATTCGAAGCATCGCCGATGCGCTGATCGCGGCGAACGTGTCAGTTGTAGTTGCTAATACGCTGACCATGTACCAGTCTATCAACGCGGCATCTCTCGCCGGTATCGCAAGCATCTGGTGCCAACATGAGAGCGAACCTTGGGACACCTACTATAATGCACTTTCGGAAGGGCAGAGAGCCTTCGCCTATGCTGCATTCGGTCAAGCCTATCGGGTAACCTACGTGGCTGAATCCACACGGCGAGGCTGGGATCCTGTCCGGACCAGACACAATGCCCAAGTAATTCGCCACGGAATTCGCGAAGACCGGATGGAACAAGAAATCGGTCGATGGAGCGCGGCGGCTGCAAGGAAGAAGCTCGGCGTGCGCGGAGGCGAACTGGTTGTCGTCGTCGCAGGAACAGTTTGCGCGCGTAAGGGCCAGGTAGACCTTGTTCAGGCGGTGGCGCAGTTGCCGAACAGTTTAACGGACACGGTTCGAGTTTTCATCGCCGGGGCTCCGGGAGAGCCCGAGTATGTTGCGGAGCTAGAACGCGCCGTCGCCCAACTTTCGCCTGCTGCGGCCGAGCGGTTAACGGTGGAGGGCGCGGTCGACGACATGACAGTTTATTTCGCCGCTGCGGACATCTACGTTTGCACATCACGAGTCGAAAGCGCGCCTCGCGTGCTAGTGGAGGCCATGGCGCACGGACTACCGATCGTCACTACGGACGTTTTCGGGATTCCCGAAATGGTTGATGAGAACGTCAATGCGCTCTTTTACAAACCTGCAGACGTCGCGACCTTGGCTCGCCATTTGACGACTCTTCTGACAAACAAGTCAGTACGAACCGCATTTGGCTTGGCCAGCCCTTACGTTCTGCGCAGCCGCCCGGGTTACGCAGAGATGGTCCAGGGATACGCCGAGATCATAGCGGAAGCCGCAATGTTAAGTGACGTGTCCGGGCGGGCCGAAACTTGAGGGTGCGCCTCATCGGCGCGAGACGACCAGCTCCAATCCGGGTCGCTGGTCGTCACCTTGCGGCATTGATTAAGTCATGACCGCAGATCGGGCTCGTCGAAAGTTCGGCGAAGTGCTCTGAGCATGGGCTAAACGGCTGCGCGGCGATGTTGGGCTCTCCGCATGCCGCGCATCGTCAGACGACAGCATTTTGGCGGGG
>JAGVII010000564.1 GCA_020056155.1 Afipia sp. | reverse complement strand
TGGCGTGGAATCCTCAAGGCGCTCGCGCGTGCTCCAGCCACGCCCCGGCCGGTCAATCAGGATGACACGGCGGTCCTTCGCGAGCCTGTCGCCAAGCGGCTTGCGCATGGTCTGCAGGCTTGAGCTTGCGCCGTGAACAAGGACGATCGGCAGACCGGGCGCGTAGGTCGGGCCAAGTTCCACGACGTGAAGCCGCGCGCCCTTTACATCGACGAACCTGCCTTCCGGCCGATGGTCGCGTTCGAGCACAGCAACGCCCGCCTGCGTAACCAGCGCCAGCACCGCCAGCGTGACCACAACAGCCAAAACGATCATGGAAGAAATCCGGAAAACTTTCTGCACGGTGAAAATACGAACGGCTGTTGAATAGGTTTCGCGTCGAAATCGGCCACGCCCGCAAACCGGCGGGGATCATAAATGTCCGGTTAAATATCGCGGCCCTCGACCTTCTCGGCCAGCGATTTGACGAGGTCCGGGACCCGTTCGAGATGGGGATTGATGTCCAGCGCTTTTCGGAAAGCATCGAGCGCATGCTTTTCGTCGCCGGTTTCCTGCATGATCATCCCGAGGCCCGCCAATGCGCCGAAGTGGCGCGGTTCGCGAATCAGGACCTGCCGGATATCTTCCATCGACCGTCTGTAATCGTTCTTCAGGTAGTGGATTGTCGCTCGCCGATTCCAGGCTTCAATATAGTCGGGACGCAGCTTGATGACGGCGTCCAGCAGTTTCAATGCGACAGCAATGTCCTTGCCATCCATCGCGAGTTTCGCCCGCGCCATCAGCAGCGCGGCGGTATCGCTCGGCGTCGCGGTCCAGACCGCCCAGATCCGGGCTTCGACGGCCTTGGCGCTTTCCTGGTCCGGCGCGGCCTTCAGAGCGCCGAACAGAAAATCGAGATTCTTGGCATTGTTACCAATGACGCGCGGCAGCTTGGCGGGGGCTTGCGGCAGTTTCTTCTGCGTGCCCGGCGGCGCCGGTTGGGGCGCCTGCGCAGCGGCGGGCGCCGTGGCGATTGCTCCCAGCACGGCGAGGCCAATTACGAGCTTCAAAGCCCGTATGCTGTTCACCGCCGTTGTCGACCGCAATGCCATGGCGGAAGTGTAAGCGCGGAAAGCGCCGCGTGCAAAGCACAAGCGGCGTCAAACGGCTGTGATGTGGGGAGGAACCCTGCCACCTTCGGCGGCAGCACACGTCATCGAACGAACGGGCGAAAAATCAGCCCGCCTAGATCAACCCTGGCGCGCCTTGAAGCGGCGCTGAACCTTGTTGATGACGTAAACCCGGCCCTTGCGGCGGACCAGACGGTTGTTGCGGTGACGGCCGCGCAGGGACTTCAGCGAATTACGGACCTTCATGGGACAATGCTCTCTGGAAGGCCGCGTTGCAGGGCCGAGTATGAAACCGTTGGTTGATGGGCATATCCCGCAGGCCAAGGCCCGCGCGAGACAGGCGGTTTCTATGCCATCGGGGACACAATTGTCAATCCGATCAGGCCAATTCAACGGCTCAAACCGGGGCAAAATGACCCGATTGGAACCCATTTTCGGACTTTCCGTGGTCCAGATCAGCCTCTAAGCAGACACTTGCACTTATTCGCACCTGCTATCCGTCCTGCTCTCGGGTATGTGCGGTAAACATGGCTTTTGGCCCCCGGAAAGGCAGATCTGGACCGTTGACCGCTGAAATGACCCCACATCGTCCGGCGGCCGCGAAGGCCGTGCCACTCACCGGCACCGGCTTTGCCGAGCCCGGACTGTCCGGCCGGCTGCCGCTGCCAAGCGGGGTGATCCTGCGCCGGATCGACTGGCCGACGGCCTCTGTAATCCTGGCCTACCATCTGGTCGTCCTGCTTGCCTTCATCCCCTGGACCTTCAGCTGGACCGGCGTGGTCGTCGCGATCATCGCCGCACGTTTGTCCGGACTGCTCGGCATCAACATCTGCTACCATCGCCTGCTCACCCATCGCGGCTTCAAGTGCCCGAAGTGGTTCGAGCATACACTGGCTGTTATCGCGGTCTGTTGCGTGCAGGATACGCCGGCGCGCTGGGTCGCGGTGCATCGCCGGCACCATCAGCACGCCGATGAACAACCCGATCCGCACAGCCCGCTGGTGAATTTCCTCTGGGGCCATATCGGCTGGCTGGTCATCAAGAATCCGGAGCTGAACCGCCTCGGAATCTACGACCGTTACGCCAAGGACATCTTGCGCGATCCGTTCTATGTCGCGATCGAACGCAACTGGCTTCAGGTCAAGATCATTCTCGCGCAGTGGGCCGTGTTCTTCGGTTTCGGCTTCCTTGCCGAACTGGCGATGGGCGGCACGGCGATGCAGGCCCTGCAATTCGGACTGAGTCTCCTGCTCTGGGGCGTGTTCGTACGCACGGTGTTCGTCTGGCACCAGACCTGGGCGGTGAATTCCGTGACCCATCTGTGGGGCTACCGGAAC
>JAGVII010000230.1 GCA_020056155.1 Afipia sp. | reverse complement strand
GTCGGAAAGCTGCGCGGGAAGAAGGCTTAGCCGTAACGCAATCTCTCGTCATGGCCGGGCTTGTCCCGGCCATGACATGTGAGTTGCAAGCGCGCAACCTCTCGGGTGTCATCACCGGGCTTGTCCCGGTGATCCCGACAGGTTGGGCATAATGCCCCGAGAGTCGAGATGGCCGGGACAAGCCCGGCCATGACACAACTCTAAATCATCTGCGTGAAATCACCGCGCCGGGTCTGGATACACCATTCCGCGCCAGCCGCTGCGATCGAACGGCTTCCACTCGCCTTCCGCCTGCGCGAGGCGATCCGCGACGGCATAGACGATCGCGGGATGATGGCCCATGCCGCAATGGCTGGCCCCCTGCACCTCGATGTTCTCCGCGAATGTGCCCGGCTTCTCGATGCAGCTCTGCCACGCGCAGATGCCGTCGGTACGGCTGAAGATCGCAGTGGTCGGCACCGGCGGCGTATTCGACATCGCGCCCCCGAAATCGGGATTATGATTGTCGGCGCTCTGTCCGCTGACAGCTTCATACGTGCGCCACGCATTGGTCGCCCTCGGATGACCCGCGAACGGGCTGCCAAGCGTAATCACCGAGCGCACGCGATCCGGCATCATCTTCGCAAGCTGGCGCGCGTAAATCCCGCCGAGGCTCCATCCCACCAGACTGACCTTGCGGCCGTGGGTCTCGTTGAGATCCTGCACCAGATTCAGCATCGCGTCCTGAACGCCGGCGCGCGGGCCGAAATTGCGGCCAAGGCCCCACCCGCTCACGGCATAGCCGCGGCTCTTGAGGAACGAGCGCAGCGGACGCGTCGCGGTATCGCTGGTGATCAGCCCGGGCAGCACCAGCACCGGATGACCGTCACCCCTGGGCGCGAGGCTGAGCAACGGCAGCGCACCGAGGAAGGCGCCGAATTCGTTGATGGCGCGCGCCTCCATGAGCATCAGCAATCTGGACGGCGGACGAAGCGTCTGGGCAGCAGCGGACATTTCGACTTCCTTTTCGTCAGTACATTTCCGGCTTTCGGCCGGCGCGACAAAATCAATTCCGATATGCGAAACGAATCAGGGCAACACGCCAATCAACGCACATTGATTCAAGCTATGGGGCAAATTCCGCCATTTCAAGCCGCGTTTGCCGCGTTTGAAACAAGTGTTGCAAATTGCTGACAGGCTGAATTTTCGCTTGGATAATCAGAGCGTTCTGATCATCACTTCTGCGGTGTGCAGCGCAAGACCCGCAAGTCCTCCGATCAGCGCGCCGTTGAAACGGATGTATTGCAGGTCCTTTCCGATGTTGATTTCGATCAGGTTGATCAGCTGCTTCATGTCCCACGACTTGACCTGATCGGCGATAAACCGCGACACGCCGCTCTTCTGATCCGCAATGAAGCTGCGCAACACGGCAACGATGCCCGTGTTGATTTCCTCGCGCATCTCGCTGTCGGTGGCGAGTTGTCTGCCGGCCTCCAGAAACACGTTGGTCAGATGATGTTGCAGCACATTGCTTTCGCCGTTTGCATTCCGGTCGATGAAGGCCTTGACGTTGGCCCAGATGTCGCGCGTCAGCGCCGCGAGTTCGGGCCGCGCCAGCAGATCGCGTTTCAGTCCGTCGATACGATCTGCGTAGGCTTTGTCATTCGCCAGCTTGTCGGGAAGCGTCAGCAGAATGCGATCGACCTCGTCGCGAAACGGATGGTTCGGATCGGTGCGCACCTCTTCAAAGAACGACGTGGCCGATGCCGCTATCCTCTTCAGCAGGAATTTGTCCGCGCGATAGAGTTTGAGCAGCGTCGGAAGCTCGTTACGGATTTTCTCGCGGATCAACTCGAGTGTCTGGGGCTTGTTGAGCGAGTCATGAATCGCCTGCAACAGATCGTCGAGCATCCCCTTGTGGCGCCCCTCGGCGATGAAGCCCCGCAGCGTTCCGGCCGCCAGCGGCGCGAGATCGACGCTCTGCAATTGCGTGACGATGCGGCGCGTGAAGTAGGATTTCAGCCCCGATGTCTCCGCCGCCGTCAACGCCTCCGGCAGCAGGCGGAGGACAAACCGCGCGAGATCAGAGCTCTTCTTCGGATCGGTCAGCCAGTCCGAAATGAAAGACGCAAAATCGACCTCGCGCAGTTTTGCATCCACCGGCGCGGGACTGAGAAAATGCACCTCGATGAACTCGCCGAGCTTCTCGGCAATCCGGTGCTGATTCTGCTGGATGATGGCGGTGTGCGGTATCGGCAGTCCCAGCGGACGCCGGAACAGCGCAACCACCGCGTACCAGTCCGCCAGCCCGCCGATCGTCGCCGCCTCCGCGAAGGCCGCGAGAAATCCGAAGCCCGGATGCACGCGCTCCATCATCTTCGCAATGACGAGCACGACGACGCAGCCCGCGAGAACGAGCGTCGCCAGCATCTTGACCCGGCGCAGTTCGGCGGCGCGCGCGATGTCGCCCGCGTCCGCGATCAGAACGAATTTTTCGGTGTCAGCCATGCGCGACCTCGATTCGCCGACATTGCACCGCGGACCCGATCCTCGTCAAAGGAGTGATCCGGTTCTACGGGACACGAGTTCGCGGCAAACAAAGGCCCGCTCGAGGCGGGCCTTTGGTCGTCGAATTGTGAGATAGGTCTCAGGCGGTTTTGACGGAAGCCGCGACCTTGGAGAAGTTGTCCTGCGCGGTCTTCGCACCGTCGGCGATCAGCTTGCCGAAATACTCGGTGGTGGCCTTGGCGCGCGACATCACGACTTCGCCGTGAGCGCGGAGCAGATCGCCCTGGATCGTCACGGCTTCGTTCAGCGACTTGGCCGAGGCCAGCTTGTCGATGCCTGCGAACAGCGCCTGCGCGTCTTCATAGACGGCCTGCTGAATGCTGCGGGAGATTTTCGCGGTCTCGCTGACCGAACCGGCAACTGCGGTCTCGATCGCCGAGGTCACCTTCTCCGAACCGGTGTGGATTTCAGTAGCGCGGTCCTTGGCGGTGCCGGCAGCCTTCTTCACGAACTCACGAGCAGCTTCGGGAACTTCCATGTTCTGGAAGTTCTTGAGCGCGTCGGTGACAGGCGCGAAAGCGGTCTTGACGGTGTTCAGCACGGACTCGGCGTTGAAAGAATTGGTGGTCATTTGTCTGTCTCCATCCTCAGGGTTGCGAGCTATGGGCTCATCCCCGTCCGGTATGGCCCGGGGCAAGGTCGTTATGCCAAAGTCTTAGATGCAGCGCAACAATAATGTTGCACTGCGCCATCACGAACCCGTGACATGATGAAATATCAATTATTCCAGCATGTTAGCCAACAGCTTCGGAAACCCCGTAGGCTTCGAGCTGAGCGCGTACCTTGGAGACATTGTGGCCGAGAACCACGATATCGTGAGTTTTCCCGGCCAGATCCCTCACCTGATCGTGCAACAGGGCCTCTGCCTTGAAGCCAAGGCTCTCGAACAGGGCTATCGCCCCGGTCTGGTCGACCGTCATCTGGGCCACGATCTTCTCCAGCCCCGATCCCAGCGCCAGCGCGAAGGTTTCCTGCGACAGCGCACGGCCGACGCCGAGGCCGCGGACATCCTTGGACACCACCATGCGGATTTCGCCGACATGCGGCGACCACGACAGCAGGTCCCTCACGATGGTGCCGCAGCCCACCACCGCACTCCCCTTCACCGCCAGCAGGCTGACCAGGCCGCCACGCTCAAGCTCCTTGATCCAGGCCGAGAGCACCTTCGGCTCGCTGATGTTGCGCGGGATGAACAGCAGGTCATGGACCGGCAGTTTCTGCGCGAACGCGAGGACGGCCGCCTCGTCCGCCGCGGTCATGTGGCGAAATTCGATTTCGCCGCCTTCGGTCATGACGCGGCGCGGATAGGAACGGGCTTCGGTGCTGTTCATGTTGATCGCTCACTTAACCAGGAATCGAGTTTGGGCCAGAGACGCTTGATGGCGTTCGCGCCGGCAACGAGACTGACATGACCGCCTTTGAGAATGACCTCGGTCTTGTCGGTCGATCCGATCTTCTCGATCAGATGTTTGGCCGCTTCGTAGGGTACGATGTGGTCGTGCTCGGCAACCGCGTGCAGCACCGGCACCTTGAT
>JAGVII010000831.1 GCA_020056155.1 Afipia sp. | reverse complement strand
GGCATCGATCTGTTGCGCGACACCAGTGAAAACCGGCAACTGGTCGACAGCCTCGTCACGCAGGGCGTTCGTTTCGATGTCTGCGGCAACACCCTCGACACCATCGAGCACGAGACCGGAATGCGGCCGAAGATTAATCCGCATGCCGTCGAGGTTCAGGTCGGCGTCGGGCAATTGCTGACCCTGAGCGAGAGCGGCTATACCGTCATTCGTCCCTGATTCTCGCTATTCCGCGGGATCGCTTCTGCCGAGCATGTGAGCCCAGCGGCGCTGGATGATGTCGCGCGGTGACCCGTCGACCAGGATTGCGATACCCAACCGGGCGCCGATGACCATGCCGCCGATTGCCAGCGGCGCGGACAGCGCCAGCATCGATCCGGCGGTCAGCCCCTGACCGATGGTGCAGCCACCGGCGAGAATGCCGCCGATGCCCATCAGCACGCCGCCGCCGAGGTAACGCCGCATCTCGTGGTCGTCGTCGAATGCTTCCCAGCGCAGTTCGGCCGAGCGCCATGCGGCAAGCCACGAACCGGCAATGACGCCGAACACGCTGGCGACGCCGAAGTCCGCGAAGTTGGTTACGCTCAAGAGACCGGCGTAAAGCGCCTTGCCGATGGTGGAGACGAATGTCAGGCTTTGCGGACGCGCCGGGCCGGCGAACTCGTCCACGACCGACACCGTGACGATCCATCCGGCGACGATCAGGACGCCGAGCACGATCCCGGCCGATAGAAGGCGCGGCGCGCGCCTGAGCCGCGGATCGCGGAGCGCAAGCCAGCACAGTCCGGCACCCAGGATGACCGCAAGGACGATGCGCGTATTAAAGCCCAGAAATTGCGACGACAGCGATGCGATTTCGGCGCGCATGCCGTTTGGCATCGGAAGCGACAGGGATTCCAGAAAGTCGATGCGGAAGCCCGCGAAAATTCCGCGCAGCGTCGCATAAGCCGCACCGCCAAGCACAAGCACAACGACAAGACTGCGCAGGTCGCCGGTGCCGAGCCGCACCAGCGAGCCGAAGCCGCAGGTGCCGACCATCGCCATGCCGATGCCGAACATCACGCTGCCGATGGCGATGGCAACCAGCGGCAAGGCAGCAGGCGTGTAGGTCACCAATGAAGGGTCGAGCACGCCGCCGACGATCAGCGCCTGTGTTCCGAGAATGGCGATGCCGAGCGCCAGCCCGAATATGCGCAGCCGCCGGCTGTCGCCGCCCATCAGCGCATCCTCGATGGCGCCGAACGTGCACAGCCGCGCATGGCGCACGGCGAAGCCCGCAGCCGCGCCGATGGCGAAACCGCCCAAAGCTTGCATCCAGGCAGACATGTTCTGCATGGCGTTCTCCCGGATCGGCGCAACATCAGCCCTGCGGCCGTGTCGCGTCCGCCTGCCGTTGCGGCAGGATTATTTCTTGTCCGCGGCGTCCACCGGCGCGCAGAAAATATCGTAGACCACCGAGATCACCCGGCGGACATCGTCGTTGGCGAGGCTGTAGTAGATCGTCTTGCCGTCGCGGCGCGTATCGACCATGCCGTCGTAACGAAGCCGGGCAAGCTGTTGCGACACGGCGGACTGGCGCAGCGACAGGATGTTCTCAAGCTCGGTGACCGATCGCTCGCGCTCGGCGAGAAGACAGAGCAGCAGCAGGCGATTTTCGTGCGACAACGCTTTGAGGAAGTTGCTGGCCTTGCGCGCCTTGCGCATCAGCTGGTCGAGTTCGGGCGAATACTCCGCGCCGTCGCGAAGTTCGGTTTCCAGTTCGGATGAAAGGATCGATGTCATGGGCTTATCTTTTCAAACGGTGGACTGAAGCGGCGTCAGATTCGGTTGGGTTGCGGGGACGAGGGCTGCAGCTTCGCTTTGAGCGCGTCGAGCAGTCCCCAGAATGCATTGTCGTTGCTGTAGCCGGTGATGCGTCCGACCTCGCGGCCCTGGTCCACGACCACGAAGGTCGGCGTGTACCGGATCGGCGCGGCGAGAACGACGCCGCTCATCTTCTGATCCCGGATATCGATGCGCCGGAGCGGAAGCGCCCTGGCTTCGTCGGTTTTCTCGTAGAGCGACCCGACGTCGCGCTCCCATCGCTGGCAATAGATGCAGCCGGCCTGGTCGAACATCACGAGTTCGGATGCGTTCGCCAGCGCGGGCCAAAGTCCGCCCGCCGCAAACACGATAGCTGCCATACCCGAGGTTCTTGCGCGTAATCCTGCAATCATGCGATACATATACACGAATTCGCATGTATCTACCAGAGCCGGAAAATCCGTGGTTTCTTCCATTTCCTTGATCGGCGCGCTGGGGGCGGGGCTACTGTCGTTCCTCTCTCCCTGTGTTTTGCCGCTGGTGCCGCCGTATCTCTGTTTTCTGGCGGGCATCAGCCTCGATGACCTGACCAGGGATGACGCCGCGCCCGGCTGGCGGCCGAACTGGCGCGTGGTGGCGCTGTCCTTCGCCTTCGTGCTGGGCTTCGCCACCGTGTTCGTCGCGCTCGGGGCGTCGGCCTCGGCGCTCGGCAAGACCATCACCGCGTATTTCGACACGCTCGCCATTATCGCCGGCGTCATCATCATTATCCTTGGCCTGCATTTCCTCGGGCTGTTCAGGATCGGTCTGCTGTTTCGCGAAGCGCGGTTTCAAACCGTGTCGAAGCCCGCGGGATTTCTCGGCGCCTATGTCGTGGGTCTCGCTTTCGCATTCGGCTGGACGCCCTGCGTCGGGCCGGTACTGGCCGCGATCCTTGTGGTCGCCGGCGTCGAGGGATCGGTGGGCCGCGGCGCGCTGCTGCTTGGGGCTTACGCGCTCGGGATCGGGATTCCGTTCATGCTGGCGTCGCTGTTTTCCGCGCCGTTCATGCGGCTGATGGCGCGGCTGCGCGGCCATATGGGCACACTCGAAAAGGTGATCGGCGGCGCTCTTGTGCTGACGGGGGTGCTGTTTTTGACTGGTGGCATGCCGCGCATCGCGGGCTGGCTGCTGGAAACATTTCCCGTTTTCAGTTCATTTGGCTGACGCGACAGAGGGAGGC
>JAGVII010000886.1 GCA_020056155.1 Afipia sp. | reverse complement strand
TCTCCGACATACAACGCCGGTGCGACATTCAAGCTCAACGACCGATCGGAGATTTTCGGTGGATTTTCGCAGGGCTTCGCGTTGCCTGACGTCGGCGCCTATACGCGCCGTGCGGGACTGAGCACAGCGTATGCCTGCCCGATCGTGAACCCGAACTGTACCCCGGCCGGGGGCACGACGATCAGCTATACGGCGATCGCGCCCGAAGCCCAGGTGGTCAACAACTATGAACTGGGTATTCGGGGCGGGGATGATCGCTTTAAGGGCAGCCTGACCGGATTCGTGAGCACGTCTGAGCAGGGAGTCACCTTCGATCCGTTGACGAACAAGATCTCTCAGCAGAAAGAGATGATCTACGGTGTCGAATTTATCGGCGAAATGGCTCTCACGAGTCAGCTGTCGTTCGGTACGGTCCTTGGATATCGCGAAGGCCGTTATGATAGCGACAGAAACGGCTCTCTCGAGAGCTGGCTTCCCAACAACCGCATAGCAACGCCGTTCCGGGGTACGATCTTCACCGACTATCGCTTCGACAACGGCATCAAGGTCAGGCTCGAAGGCGAGGGATATACCGGGCGCCATGTTCCCATCAACACGGCCGGAACGATTTATCCGATCGGCGGGGGCATGACGATGAACGCAGCTATCAGCGGCCCCTGGCAGGGCGGCGAGTTCTATGCGGCCGTCAACAATCTGTTCGACACGCCGCTTGTCAATCCAACGGCGACGTCGGTACGCAATCTGAATGTTTACTCCTGGGGCCGGACCGCCACGGTTGGTTACCGAAGAACTTTCTGAGGGCATGGATCGACATGGTTAGCCTCGAAGTCGGACCGCTGCTGTTGACGTTGCGCTTTCTGCCGCCCTATTCGGAGGCAGATGAGCGTGATTATCTCGCAGCGCTCGCCGGGATAGGGAGCCGCGAGGCCCCATTTATGCTGCTTACGCTGTTTGGAGGCGGCGGCAGGCTTTCGGCCGCAGGAGAGCGCGAGCAGGCACTCTGGTTCAAGGCCACAAGAAAGCGCCTCTCCGAGCGTTGTCTTGCCATTGCGATAGTCAGGCCGGATGCGACCAGAAAGATGGAGGAAACGTTTCAAAAGCTCTGGTCGATGCCGACCAGGGTCTTTGAGGACGAGTGTGCTGCCCGTGAATTTCTTTCCAGTTGTGCTCCGGCGGCGTGATGTCGGATACCGCTGCGACTGAAAGGCCCACGACCCACGGCAGGATGCGGCTGTTTACCGTTCTTGCGGGCCTGTATCTCGCGCAGGCGATTCCCTCGTATCTGTTCGCGGCTGCGTTACCTCCGATCATGCGCGAGGCGGGTGTCTCGCGAACCGCGATCGCCTATCTCAGTCTTTGGTTTTTACCGCTGTTGCTGAAGTTTTTCTGGGCGCCATACGTCGATCGCGTTCGGCCGTTCGCGCGCGCGCATCGAGCCGGGTGGGTAATCGTCACGCAGGCGGGCGTCATTATCAGCATTCTGTGCCTGATCCCGTTCGGCCCGACCAATGTCTCGGCCATCATATGTGTGGGCATGCTCGGCGCGCTGCTGATCTCGACGCAAGATATCGCGACCGACGGCTACGCAGCAAAACACCTCGCGCCGGAGGACCGCGCGATCGGCAATGCCATTCAGGGTGGTTCTGTCGCATTCGGCGTGGTCATTGGAGGGACGCTGGGACTCGTCCTTTATTCCAGCATCGGCTGGACCGGGATGCTCCTGACCATCGCAGCATTTTGCTTCATCCCGCTCGCTGCGGCGTTCGCCATGCGGGAAAAGGATCCAGCACCTGCGGGGCAGGCGGTTGATCGCCCGTCTTTGAAAGCCTTCTTTCGCCGGCGAGAGGTCCGCGATGTGCTGTGGGTCGCGCTGATCTATCGGATGAGCGAGGGCCTGGTGAAGGCCATGGAGGGGTCTTACCTCGTGGATGCGGGGGTACCGCTCACCCAGATCGGGTATCTGTCCGGGATTGCTGCGACGACGGCGGGGCTGGCAGGCGCGGCCATCGCTGCGGTTTTGCTGCAGCGGTTTGGCACTGGCTGGACGCTTGGACTTCTCGGTTTTCTGAGAACGATCTGTTTTGCGCTGTTTGCCGCCCATGCATTGGGCTTCATCACCGGGATTGTGCCGATTTTCGGAGCCGCTGGTTTCCAGACGCTGATCCGCTACATGGAGATCGTCGCGCTCTATAGCCTGTTTATGGCATCGGCGTCGAAAGAGCAGCCCGGCACCGATTTTACGATTCTCGCCTGCGCCCAGCTTATCGTTTATTTTGCCGGATCGATGATTTCAGGAAAAATTGCCGACGTTCTCGGATATGGCGCGTTATTCGGTCTGGCGACGCTGCTTTCCTTTGTCGCTGTTGTCGCAACGATCGAGATACTGAACCGGAAGCGGCTGGAAGTCCGCCTCGATCGGTAAGAAAATCCCGCCGTTGCTGCTCGGTTCCGAAGATGGTATTCTGCAGCCTGCTGCGCGGACCAATTGATTGCCGATCCGATTTTTTTAAGCGCAGACCGCCAAAGATAATTGCGGGATGTCGTCATGGGTACGGACGTTCCTGAATCGACGGTCGAAAGTCCGCGTTGGCGGGCAACTGACGGTGGTTCGCTGACACGGCTTGCCGAAACGATGTCACTGGCCCGGAAGATGGCCGGCTACCACTTTAGTTCCTATATCTTCTCACACCTTTGGTTGCTCAAGATCGTCTTCGCGGTGCTTCGCCGTGTGCGTCCCATCTCGATCTTTGGCAAACTCGTGATCCTCACCAAGATGAGGGATGTTCGGGAAGTCCTTGTACGTTTTGACGACTTTACTCTCGGTGAAGTGATCGAACCGGGAATGCCGTGGGGGCCATTCCTGATGACGGTAGATTGGAGCGAGCAACACCAACGCGAACGAGAGCTTCTTCAGAGTGTCGTCAAGCGTGACGTTGATCCGCAGACAATCAAGAAGATCGTTGCCGAAGAATGTAACGAGCGGATAGCTGCGGCTGATGGCAGGATCGACATGGTGGCGGACCTGGCGGAGCCGGTTGTCGTCCGCATCGCCGCCGACTATTTCGGCGTTCCTCCGTTACAGGGTGATAAACGGCGCATGGCGCGCGCGACGCGCAATCTTGCCGGCATTATCATGGTCAATCCACCGGCCGGTTCACAACCGTGGATCGATTCGCGCGACGATATGATCGAACTGACGCAACTGCTGCTGGAAGAAATCGCAGTGGCGAAATCAACCATCGTTTCGCATCAAGGTAATCGGCCAGACAATCTTCTGACGCGGTTGGCTGCGTTGCTTGGTGCCCGCGCCAAGCCGAGTTGGTTCGATGAAGACTGGGTCAGACGGTACCTGACCGGCCTGGTCGCAACCGGCTTGGCGACGGTTGTTCGCGGGACCGCACATACGGTTGATCAACTCCTGGCGCATCCCGAAGCCTTGCGAGAAGCGCAGAAGCTTGCCGTTGCACTCGATCGCGCGGAAGCTTACGAGCAAAGCATAGGAAACACCGCATCCGAGGGGGACCGGAAGTCTGCCGCGCAGCGGGTGAAGCAGTCGCACGATGCGCTGGCACAGTACGTCTACGAGGCGCTACGGTTTCGGCCCATGCTTCCCTTGCTGGTGCGCGATGCTCCGCGGGAGGCTGTTATTGCTAACGGAACGAAACGCGCGCGTGTGGTGCCGTCCGGGGCGCGCATTCTGGCCGGTCCATTGGCCGCGATGTTCGACCCGGACGTTTTTCCGCAGCCGTCTCGTTTCGATCCGAAACGCCCGATCGAGAGTTATATCCACTTCGGCGATGGAGCGCGCCGTTGCTTTGGGGAATACGTCGCCAGGAACGCCGTCATGGAGATGGTACGGGCATTGCTCCGCCTTCCCGATCTTGCACGTGCATCCGGCAACGGCGGCCGCGTTCGATATGAAGGGCCCGCACCCTGTTCATTTGTTCTCACATTCAACAAACGGGCCATGGGGGCGCAGGAACGGTGACCCCGAACTGCACGACCATTATTACGCCGATCGAGCCCCAACTCGTTGAAGCGTGCCGGAAATACTTGCGCGATACCGCTGAACCTCGCCCCGCCGGCGAATTTCTGCAATGCCAGCCGTTGTTTCGATTTGATAGAATCACGAGCCTGCATTTTTGCAGCTTCATCGTGCTCGATGCGGACGGCGAATTTGCTCCAAGCCTTGTATTCGAAGCAACGTTCGATGGCTCAACCGAGGACTTTCTTGGCGAATTGCTCGATGTCGCGCCGGAGGGCATGCATGAGGTGTATCGGCATTGTATCGACTATGCGTCCTCTGGGCTAACCGTTCCTCAACTTTTCAAAGAGTACCTCATGCGCCACGACGTCGGCGCAAACACGTTCTTCTGTGGGAGTCCGGGGCGTTCGGTTGCTCAGGTAAAAGGCGAAAGTCTCGTCCGTAACAGCATTGTGTCGTTTCTCTCAAGCAGGTGGTCGACAGGCGAAGCTATTCCTGCGCGATCAGCGAGGTTGCTTGAAGCGGTGCGGCGTCATGTAATCCGCGGGAGCAATGACAATCGCTGGGCAGAACAGCAGGCACCCACTCCGTGGGCGGTGCGGCAGCGCTCATTGATCGTCCTGGCGGCGGTCATTGCAGCATCCGTCATAGTGTGCGGCACCGGCATCGCTGTGGGGGCGTCGTTCGGTTTGGGGCCGATTATTCTACATGGCCATATCGTTCGAGCCTCCGAGCAGGTAACCCAGATGGGTGCTAGCGTCGGCAGCCTTCTCACTTCCTGGTTTCCGTGGATCTCCAGCTACATCACGATTGAGCCAGCGATCCTGCATATTCTCATCGCTTTGAGTTGCATATGGTTGGTGGTTCGCATCTTCGAACTCTTCCTCACCAGTTGGACAAAGAACCCTCACGACCAGCTTTTCATCAATCGCTTTCCATTGCAGCTCGCAGTTATCGTCAGATACACGCTGATCATTTTCCTTGTCGGATCTGTTGTACTGGCAATCATTCCAGGAATGACTGCGGTTCGATCGGCAGAAGTTGCAGAAACGCAGTCTGGATTCTTGGCGTCGATTGCCGCGGCAGCTTCGATTGCCTGGCGCCTGCTTCTTCTGGGCGTCATCCTCCTGATTCTGAACTACTGTGCGACATCTCTGAAGCTTGCTGTTGAGCTGCGGCCATACGATTCCGTTCGCGAAAATGTGAGGCGGGTGCTGCTTGATCTTGTCAGATTCGCGACGGTTATAGCGGTGGCCATCGGTGCGCTGCTCATTGCCCGCCACATTCCATTTTCCGTTAGCGAGCAGATCGCATCGATTGCGCGATCCATCGTATTTGTCGTTTTTGTAATCGTGGCTTACGGCCTCATCGGTATCCTGACATTTTACGCGATCGGTCTCATCATCTTCGGGGTCATCAGAGGGCTTGAGATAAAGGACAGACGGAATTTTTCCGATCCTGCGGAACTCGTTGCACGCGCTCAGGGGAATGCCAGGAAGTACACGCGTGAAGAAGGCGGCATCAACAGGTATCAAAATCATCTGGCGAGCATTACGTCGGTGAAGCCCGGCTGCATCCGGCGCTGGCTGTTGCGCCTTGCGCTTTTCGTCATCAACCTGCTTTCCCGATTCTGGTTCAATCGCGGGGAACTCGGCGGGATACCGACGATCCTTTCCGCACGCTGGGTTATGATTGACGGAGGGCGGCGGCTTCTGTTTCTCGATAATTTTGGCGGCGCGTGGGAGAGCTATCTCAATGAGTTCATCGATCTGGCCGCTGTAAAAGGGTTGAATGCCATCTGGTCGAACACGTTCGTTAGTGTGGGTGGTAAACGTTACGGCTTCCCTGCAACAAAATTTCTGTTCTGGAGGGGCGCGCAGGCCGAACAACCGTTCAAGGCATACGTACGCCAGAGCCAGGTTGAAACGATTGTCTGGTATGGTGCATATCCGACGCTGAGTGTCGTTAATATCAACGCCAATACTGCGCTGAGACAATCCCTTTTCAAGCCATTAAACTATGGTGAAATCGACGCGATCTTTCGAAGCCTCTGACTGTGGGTGAAGTGCCATGGAGAAGGTTGAGTGGGAAGATGTTCAAAGGCTTGTGTTAAGCGGATATCCTAAGTTTCCGTTTTCCGCCTATCTCTTCTGGCATTTCGTTCCCGGCGAGGTCGGTGCGGCAAAGCGATGGCTGGGTTCGCTGGCCGGGCGTTTGACATGCGCCGTTGCGCGCAGTGACAGGCAGGCGATCAATCTGGCGCTCTCGGCGTCCGGCCTGAAGCGCATTGATGTCAGCGACGTCATGCTAAACGGTTTCTCTCCGGAGTTTCTCGAAGGCATGGCCCCCAAGCCGACGGCATCGGGTCCTTCTCGCCGAACCAGCGCTCTCGGCGATCTCGGCGACAGTTCGCCCGAGTTCTGGGATTGGGGTGGCTGGAATCAAAATGGGAATGTCGACGGCGTGCTGCTGCTCTACGCTGGCAACAAGTCCTCCCTCATGGCGCTCGTCGACACTGAGATCGAAGCTATGGAGGGCGCAGCGGAGCCGGCATTGCGACAGAATGGCGAGCGTCTTGTTCTCGAAGGCCGTATTTATGAAGATCGCAAGGAGCATTTTGGTTTCAAGGATGGAATTTCCCAGCCGATGATCGATGGATCGCCAAGGACAAGCAAGAAGCGCAACAAGACCGGCGATCCAGATGAGAACAAGGAACTGACTGCAGACGAAAAGCGCGTTCATCTTGTCAAGCCGGGTGAGTTCATCCTTGGTTACAGGAATGAACGCCGTACTCGTATCGCAGGTATCTCCGGCACAAAGGACGGCAAGGGTGCAGAAGCGCGAGATATCCGGCGCAACGGTACGTATCTTGTTTTTCGCCAGCTTGAGCAGGATGTGCCCGCCTTTAACAGCTTTGTAGCGAACGCGGCTGAGCGGATCTATAGACGGGCAGATGAGCCGGCGCGGGAAAAGATCGCGGCCCAACTCGTCGGCCGGACGCGCGAAGGACATCCTTTGGTTCCTGCCGGTGGCCTTGGCACGTCCTCGCGCAACGATTTTCTCTACCACTTTGAAGATCGCTTCGGCATGGTATGCCCGATAGGAGCGCACATTCGCCGCGCAAATCCCCGGGATACGATCGGACCGGATGCCGATACAGCGCTGCGTCTTTCAAAGATGCATCGAATCATCAGAAGAGGCAGGCCATATGGCGAGCGACTCGATGCGGCAGGAAGCGATCCGGCCGTAGCGCAAGTGCCGCGCGGGATCTCGTTCATTGCTCTCAATGCAGATATCGCCGGGCAGTTCGAAATGATTCAGCATTCGTGGCTCAACAACACTCGCTTCGGTGGCCTTCATGCCGGAACGGACCCATTTGGACATTTCGGTTGCGCGAGCGACGTCGTTGCCATTCAGAGCCGTCCAAGCAACCATTATATTGACCGGCCGCGCCCGTTTGTCAGGGTTCGCGGAGGTGCGTATTTTTTTCTGCCCGGAATTGAGGCAGTACGCGCATTGGCGCGGCCACAGCCTGTTTGACGTTAACCGGACATTCGCCGATCCGAGAGCCGCTCATCTGCGTGTGAGACCGGGTTCGCCGTGTTGGTTTGCGAGATTATCGAGGGCCTGAGAACACATCTCCATCAACGCATGCATACCGCATTCTTCCGCGAGTTTGAGTGCGCGTTTGAAATATGCAACCGTTACGTTGAGGTCACGCGAATTTTGCGCGCGCGATATCTCACCGAGCAAATGCGTCGCGTATGCTTGCTGTGGCGGCTCGACTCGTTGCTCTGCAAGTGCAAGAGCGCGTTCACTTGTCGCGCGTGCTTCTGCAAGTTGGCCGGCCGCGAGCAAAGCCCGGCCTTGAGCAAGGAAAAGATAGCGCCAGCCGAACGAATGTTCAGCCAGTGGAACATCCAGTCGTTCAGGTACCGACAGGATATCGAGGGCGGTCTCGACGTCGCCCGCCGCGAGATACGCTTCGCCCATTCGGGCTGCAAAGATTGGATACATCTGGACCATTTCCAGATCCAGGCAGGTCTGCCAACTCTCTCGCAAGAGGGATAGAGCCTCTGCATATCGTCCTTGCGCTGTCCGCAGCCGTCCGAGCACATGGTTGATGTTCGCCCGCGAGTAGGCGTGATCCAGTAGCTCGGCGCGACGGCTGGCGTCCTCGGCCACCGTTTGCGCGCGGTCAAGCTCGCCGAGTTCAATCAATGAGTCCGCCATGAATGTACGTAAGAGGACGCTGGGATAGGCGGCCCACCCGGCACGTTTCTGGTCAAGCTCCGGTGTTTCGAGCGAAATACATCGTTCGTGGATATCAACAGATGCTGCGAAAGCTCCCGTTTCGTGATGAACAATGCCGACAATGAGGAGCGACGCGAACTGGAGCGATGAATCGCGGATCTGATTGGCGATGCTTCTTGCGGTTTCGGCTGCTGCCATTGCGGAAGAATGTTCGCCAAGCCTCCACAATGCCACGGCAAGCTGGCAGTTAACCGCAGCAGTGCGCTGCGGATCTCCGAATGGATCGGCCAGACGGCTTGCTTCCCGCAGTACGTCCGCAATCTGGCGATGCTTGCCGAGCGGTTCGAGTGCAATCACGAGTGCAAGGCGGAAATCGATCTCGGCTTTGATCTTCGCGGCGGAAGCCGGCAGATGCGACAGGGTCTCCAGGCCGCGTTCACAGATGCTAACGGCATCCTGATTGGCGCCGCGTTTGATCGCGCGCCGGCAACTGCGCAACTGATAGGGAACGGCCTTTTCCCATAACCCAGCCTGGAACGCGTGATCGGCGAGCCGATCTATATGCTCGTCAAGGCGGTCGGGGAAACGCGACTCGATGACCTTCACCGCTTTGGCATGAAGCGAGCGCCGAAGGCCCAGCAGCAT
>JAGVII010000271.1 GCA_020056155.1 Afipia sp. | reverse complement strand
GCGGGCTACAAGACCAGTGCGGCCTTCGACTCGCTGCTGGCCAAGGTGATCGTGCACGCGCCAGCCGCGCGCTGGCCGGACGTGGTGACGAAAGCGGCGCGCACATTGCGCGAATTCCGTATCGATGGCGTCGCCACGAATATTCCGTTCATGCAAGCGCTGCTGGCGAATCCGGATTTCATAGCCAACAAGATCACCACGAATTTCATCGATACCAACGTGGCTGCGCTGGTGGGCGCGGCACGGGAAACCGCGCCGCCGCTGTTCTTCGCGGCCACAGGTGCTGGCGAAGACCCCGCTGCGGCAACGAAGAAGGGTAACGTTGGTGTTGCGCCCGCGGGCTCGGTGCCGGTGTCCGCGCCGTTGCAGGGAACGGTGGTCGCGATCCCGGTGGCCGAGGGCGATGTGGTTCATCCCGGCCAGCAGCTTGCGATCATTGAATCGATGAAGATGGAGCATCTCGTCACCGCGCAGCAGGGCGGCAAGGTCACCAGGATCGCGGTGACAGACGGCACCACGCTGATGCAGGGCGAGCCTATTCTCTACATCGAACCGGTGGAGATGGGTGAGCGCGTGGCAGCGGAGGAGGCGGAGATCGATCTCGATTACATTCGCCCCGATCTGGCCGAGGTGATCGCGCGCCAGGGCAACACGCTCGACGAAAACCGCCCGCAATCGGTGGAGCGCCGCCGCAAGACCAATCAAAGAATGGCGCGGGAGAATATCGCGCAGCTGGTCGATGAGGGATCGTTCATGGAATACGGCTCGCTGGCGATCGCCGGCCAGCGCCGGCGGCGAGCGGTCGATGATCTCATCAAGAACACGCCGGCGGACGGTCTTGTCGCCGGTGTCGCGACGGTCAATGCCGCCAAGCTCGGCGAGCAGGATGCCCGCTGCATGGTGATCTCTTACGATTACACCGTGCTGGCCGGCACCCAGGGCCACATGAATCACAAGAAGATCGACCGGATGCTGACCCTCGCCGAACAGTGGCGCATGCCGCTGGTGTTCTACGCAGAGGGTGGCGGCGGACGGCCCGGCGATACCGACCGGCTCGGCATGACCGGTCTTGATGGACCGTCCTTCGTGCAGTTTGCGCGGCTGTCCGGTCATGTGCCGGTGGTCGGCGTGGTCTCGGGCTATTGTTTCGCGGGCAACGCCGCGATGCTTGGCTGCTGCGACGTCATCATCGCCACCGAGAATGCCTCGATCGGCATGGGCGGCCCGGCGATGATCGAAGGCGGTGGTCTTGGCGTCTATCATCCCGCGGAAGTCGGGCCGGTATCGTTTCAGTCACCCAATGGCGTTGTCGATATTCTGGTCAAGGACGAGGAAGAGGCGACCGCCGCCGCGCAGAAGTACCTGTCGTATTTCCAGGGCGCACTGGCCGATTGGAAAGCACCGGACCAGCGCCTGCTGCGCCGGGCGATCCCCGAAAACCGGTTGCGCGTCTACGATATCCGCTCCGTGATCGATCTGATCGCGGACGAAGGATCGGTCCTTGAAATCCGGCGTGATTTCGGCGTCGGCATGATCACGGCATTCATTCGCGTCGAGGGCAAGCCGTTCGGCCTGATCGCGAACAATCCGAAACATCTTGGCGGCGCCATTGACGCCGATGCCGGGGACAAGGCTGCGCGCTTTCTGCAGCTCTGCGATGCCTACGACATTCCAATCGTGTCGCTGTGCGACACGCCGGGTTTTATGGTCGGGCCGGAGGCGGAAAAGACCGCGATCGTGCGTCACGTTGCGCGGATGTTCGTGACCGGCGCAAGCATCACGGTGCCGCTGTTCGGTATCGTGCTGCGCAAGGGTTACGGCCTCGGCGCGCAGTCGATGATCGGTGGCGGATTCCATGCGTCATTCTTCACTGCGGCCTGGCCGACCGGCGAATTCGGCGGGATGGGACTGGAAGGGTATGTCCGGCTCGGGTTCCGCAAGGAGATGGAAGCGATTGCCGATCTGGCCGAGCGGGAGGCCTACTACAAGGCCAAGGTCGCCGAACTCTATGCCAACGGCAAGGCTGTTTCGATCGCGTCGGTATTCGAGATCGACAATGTGATCGATCCTGCCGAAACGCGAAGCTGGATCATGGCGGGACTTCGTTCAGTGCCTAAGCCGGCTCCACGGGAACATCGCAAGCGTCCGTGCATCGATACCTGGTAAGCGGACTTGCCGTTCCGGCGAGCTATTGCGTCGCAATTTTGATCAGGAAGCCGGATCTTCTAGTGAGGTCCGTCTTGCCGCTTTTGCTCATGCGGCCGTTCAAAAAAGTCTTTGGTTAGCACCGCGACCTCGGTTCTGTTCCTGGCCCTGAGTTTCCGCATGATGTGGCGAAGATGAACCTTCACGGTATGCTCGCTCATCCCTAGTTCATAAGCGATCTGCTTGTTGGCCATTCCCTGACAGAGCGCTTCGACAACCATCATTTGCCGTTCGGTCAGGAGATCGCCGGTTTTCTCCGTCGACTCCTGCTTGTTGCGATCCAGCGCGAGGCTGCTCACGGGCACAAAGGTCCCGCCAGCTTCCACCAGCCGCACAGCCTCGACGGCGACATTGAACGACAGGCTTGTCGGGATGTATCCGCGTGCCCCGCCTTTGAGGGCGCGTACAACGTAGTTTACGTCGTCGATGTCCGACACAATCACGACAGGCGTATTCGTCGCTGCGGATTCGAGAAATTGGAGATCGGTGATACTTGATGCGTCGTTGCTGTCGACGAAGAAAACAATAATTGAGGGATTAACGGCGCTCTCGACCGGTGAAGCTCTCCATGCATGGATATTTGCGAAAGCCATGATGTCATGGCTCTTGTAGGAGATATCCAGACAACGAACAAAGCAGTCACGGAAGAAAGCGCGCGGGTGGATGACGACGATCCCAGGTTTCTTCGTTGAGACAGGCCGGTCGTCGTTTCGCGACACGCCGTTGATAGGTGTGATCCCGCTGGGTTTGGCCGGGATTTTGATGTTGGTGCGTGGTCGCGATGGGGAGCGGCTGTCTTGAGTTTTCGTCTCGCTCCGGTGCGAACCGTTCATTTGCGTCGCGAGACAGAGCTCGTCTGACAGAAGATGTGAAGGATGGCGAGGTCTCAGTGTCGGCCGTGTCGATATGGAAGATTGCGAGAATTGCTCTGAGTTTTTGGGGGGAGGGTCGCCATGACTTTGTTCAATGCGCGAAGCGACAGCTTCATCCTGAGATAGCCGCTCAGGAAACGGATCAAAACCCTTTTGTCGTCGGCGCAATGAATGCGAATAACCGGTGATACTCATGACACACCCCTACTCGTAATACTCCGTCTTGATACTCGGTCTTGCGGCCATTCCGTTCGCTATGATCAATTCGTAATTTTCTGCTCAAAATATTCATCCAACTTTAGTTTACCCTGCGTTTATTGCAAGCCTGTGATGCTTTTCCGACGGGATTTTGGCGCGTTGCACAACGAATGACGGTTCCAGAACATGGAACTCATCTCAAAAAAGCCGTGGCAGAACAGCGTTTCCGCTCAAGAGCATTCGAAAGGCGATTGTCTGAGACCCGGTTCGATGTCGCAAATGTGTACTGAGACATGAGCATCGAAGAAGCGTTCCCAAAGGGAGGAGACGTCGTCCCGCTCCGACCAGATCGCAGCTGTATCGTCTCGCAGATCAAGATTCTGATCCTGCCAATCCGCGCTATTGCCCACATTAAAGATTGAGTTGCCGATCAGCATGGAGCCGAGCGTCATTGCGTTCTGGCAACCGATTTCGAAATCGCGGTTTCGCGCGGCGCTGAGCAGAAGAACTTCCTCGCCGATCAGGTTTGATCTCAGGGCTGTGATATCCTCCCATGCCTTCGTCTGCACCTGGCACAGGGTTTGGCCTTCGATTTTTCCGATCTCCGTCTTGGCGATGATCGTGATCAGCATGACCATGAAGCCGACGATGTAGGGGCTCGACCATGCTGCGTCGGGTATGGTCCCTAGACGATGGCGGCTCTTCGCGACCATGGGAGAGATCGCTGCGCAAGCTGCCTTGCGAGCCCTGCGGACTCGGGAGAGATCTAGAACCCAGTGCAGCATGCCGTCGCTCCCTGCTGCCGATCCTGAAATAAACCAAAATCTAAATAGCGCCCTTGTTTTGTCCGGGAACCTGCCCGATCATACATCCAAGACACGTGATGCTCCAGATCAAGTCAGGAGTGAACCAGTCTCATGATTTTAAGCCAGCTTCCGCCAAGGCCGGATTTTGAGGCGCTCGCCGCGTCTGCGCCGGCAACCGCCGACCGACGAACGTTGATACTGGCGCTGATCGGAAACCTCGTTTCGAGCTGGTCCAACAACGAAAGCCTGTTCATTTACGTTCTCATGATCCTCATGAAAACTGACCAGGCGTCGGCGGCGCTGACATTCGCCACGCTCAACACCACCAGAGCGCGCCTCGATCTTATCCAGCGCCTGGCGAAGATCACGATTAAGGACAAGAGCCTCGACCGGTCGCTTTCGAAGATCATCGAACGATTCAACGAAACGACGCATGTGCGGAACGAGTTCAATCATTGCATGTATATCGTCGATGCCGGCGGGCAAATAACCCATACGCAGTCGATGCGAATTGTGCAGACGAAGACCAGCCTTCAGTTCGGCGAGATGAAAGCCATGGATGAGGCCCGGCTGAAGGGCATGGTCAAGACCATCAAGGACATGACGCGCATCAATCGCGATATATGGGATATCCTGCCACGACTTGATGCCCACCTTCGATCGAACGCTGCATCGTCCTGACCCGGGTTAGATGTCCGCACGACCGAGGGCCACTAAGGCAATCTTCAGTGGATAAGCCGCCAGAGCACTCACTTTGACGTGCAATCGGGCGTGTCGGCGCTACAGTCTGAATCAGCGCCCTTTGTGCCGCATCAAGCAACGGCATCACACAATCAGGTTGCAATTCCAGAAGTCCTGCCGTGTTTGGAGAGTCGAGCTAACCATTAGGATTAGCCGGCCCATTCTTATGGCGGATGGGATGACCTCGAAAGCATCGTACGGCGCCCTCACTCTAATGCCTAAGACTGCGGGCGATGCCCGAATGTGCGGCTAGTCCCTGACTTCCACATAAGCAACGCTGACGATGCGGAGTCTCGCAAACAATTGCGGGGGGACCGCAGTCGGAAGATCCGACATCAACTGCATCGTAGCGCGTTGATAATCGCAGACGCAGAAGATCAGCGATTTTCGAAGCGACGACGATGCTCCTTAACGAACAGGAGTTCGTCATGTCTTACAGGTCGCGCAGGCACGATCCGGACCAGGATCAGGATCAGAAGCAAGATCAGGATCAGGATCAGAAGCAGGCCAATTTGCAGGCACAGCTTCAGGGTCAGCTGCAAGGTCAGGGACAGGCCCAGGGCCAGGCACAGCTTGCCGTTCAGTCGCTCGATTCCAAGAGCGAGAACGACAACGAGAACGAGAACGACAACAAGAACAGCAACGACAACAAGATCGACAACGATCTCGACAACAAGGTCGAGAACAGCGTCGATAACAAGGTCGATAATGAACTCGACAACAACGTCGAGAACAAGATCGAAAACACCATCGATAACAAGGTCAATGTCGAAGTCGATGTCAAGATCGATATCGACGCAGACAGCCTGAGCAGCCCGGTTATCGATCTGTCGTGCCTCAGCGACGTCCATGGTTCGATAATCATGCCGGACGTGGTGAACCAGAAGCTCGATGGCGACGGCAACATCTTCAATATCGATCAGGTCAACAACCTGGTTGATAGGGATGACACGAGTGGCTCCGAGATTTCATTCCAAGGCGGCGAAGGCGACTTCAAGTGGGAGGCGGAGGCCGAAGGCGGCGATACCAAGATGGACTCGAAGATCGACGACGTCATTGGTGATAGCGCAAGCGGCGCGATCGCGAGTGCCGATGCGGCTCTGTCGCAGGAAGCATTCAACCAGACCATCACGCAGGGTGCGAACATCCAGTTCAACAGCATCACCCTGAACGTGGCTGGTGATGACTGGTCCGACAGTCATGATCTGGGCGTAGGCTAATCGAATACTGAAACCCGCACGGCATCCGCCGTGCGGGTTTTCCCCGTCGAACATTTTCAGAATGACCGGTGTGTGATTGCCCCGGGGATCGCTGATCCTCGAGCCTGACACAGGAGGCTCCCATGGTGCCTGGCGGCGTAACAGAAGCAGTTTGGCATTTCGCGGGCTATTTTCAGATCATCAACGATATCGCGCGAGATCGGATTGATTACGATCCGACAGCGTTCAGAAATCTCCAAGACGATTACATCACACCGCGGCCCAACTACCATAAACAGCTCGATCTCGACGAACTCGAAAGCCGCGGCATGCCGCTCGCGGGAACTGCGGCGATCGAGGAATTTCATGCCCCCCGGATACTCCCGATAAAATCCTTAAGCCCACGACCGCCAGAACCCGATTTCGACTCTGACGGCCCCGGCGGACTTTCGAGATTGATGGCGCCGCGCGCTGCGGGGGGCGGGGGCGGCGGCCAGGAGTTCAAGATCACGGTTCAGTATCAAGAGGGCGGCCAACAGAGCCTGGGCCAGATTCGCCAGTACAATTACATGTCGGATGACGACAACATTCTCGTCGGCGCCAGCACCGACGACATCGCCTGCGAGATTGCTCGCCTGACATCCGTTACCGAATCCATTCTCCAGGAAATGGCGGAGAATGCCAGCGACCAGATTCCCAACGAATGGTTGATTCCGCAGAGCACGGAAGGCGCGGTGGAGTTTGTCAAGGCCTATGATGCGGAATTCGCGGCTCGAGAAGGCGAACCCGGCGCCCATTCAGTCGAGCCCGGTTACTATCTGAACGGTGAGCTTCAAACCCCTCGGCCTGAGCCGCCGGCCGAGACACCGCTTCCCGACCCCGTACCCGCACCCGACCTTGGCAATGGCCTCGGGCAATGGGCCGAAACCGGAGCCAACGACAGCTGGAACGCCGGTCTGATTGTCGATCTGAGTGAGTCCGGACGCACCATGATCGTGATGGGCGATTATTTCGAGACAAACGCGATCTTCCAGACCAACTCCATCACGGATCGCGACCACATCGAGATGGCTGGAGGCGAGGCGCTTCCCGTCATGGACGGCGGCAACAAGACCGACAATATTGCCGACTTCATCCATCACCCCGGAATATATGCCGAGTTGAAAGCGACTTTCGCAGGGCCGCAATGGAACGTCGATGTGGTGGACGGCGACTACTACAGCGTGCATGCGATCGTGCAGATGAACTATCTGTCCGACAACGACATCGTGGTCCAGAAAAGCGCGGACGCGCACTATGAGCTGTATAGCGGCGGGAACGAGCAGGGCAATCTGACCGCGTTGTTCGAGGGAACCATCCACTACGATCTGATCATCGTTGCCGGCGCCTATCACGGCATGAACGTGATCTTTCAGAACAATATCCTGCTGAACAACGACCTGATCAAGAT
>JAGVII010000138.1 GCA_020056155.1 Afipia sp. | reverse complement strand
TCAGCGTGGCGACCTTGTCGATGTCCTCGTGGCCCATGCCGGCCATCGGCTCGTCGAGCAGCATCATTTCAGGGTCGAGCGCCAGCGTGGTGGCGATTTCCAGCGCGCGCTTGCGGCCGTAAGGCATTTCCACCGCGGGCGTCTTGGCGAAGTCGCTCAGGCCGACGTCTTCAAGCAGTTCCTCCGCGCGTCCGTTGAAACGATCGAGCACCGCCTTCGATCGCCAGAAATCGAACGACGAGCCGTGCTGGCGCTGCAACGCCACCCGCACGTTTTCCAGCGCTGTGAGATGCGGAAACACCGCCGAAATCTGGAACGACCGCACCAGGCCGAGCCGCGCCACATCGGCGGGCGCCATCGCGGTGATGTCCTGTCCCTTGTAGAGAATCTGTCCGCGGGTCGGCTTCAGGAACTTGGTCAGCAGGTTGAAACACGTCGTCTTGCCGGCCCCGTTCGGGCCGATCAGCGCATGAATGCTGCCACGGCGAACCTTCAGATTGACGTCGCTCACGGCCACAAAGCCCGCGAACTCCTTGGTCAACCCAGAGGTTTCAAGAATGAACTCATTAGACAAGCAAATTTCCCCCTGTCAGCCTTCACGCAAGCGATTCCGCGTGTGACCGTTTTTTGCGCTGCCCCCTGCGCGTCCGAAGCCTTCGACCCCGGCAACCGGCCGGAATATGTATCGAATTGTGAGTGATGCGCAAGCTGCATTGCTGCCCACCGTTTATGCGTAGCGCGCAAAATTTGTAATGTCCACCGATGCCTAGGGCTATACCTGCCGACTGCCGCAAGCCGCGCAACGGCTTGTTAAGCCTAATACGCGACCGAGTTCCCCTTTCATGAAAAATTTCGGCCGAAAGCCGATATTGGCTGGCAAGGACATCCCCTAACTCCGCGTCGGGACGTTTGTCATGGAATTCGAAAGCGCTGGTCCGGCTATTGTGAAATCGATCAAGCAGCGCGAGCTCTTGAACTGCTGGCTGCGACTGTATGCCCGGCAGGATCGATTGCCGAAACTTGGCGACTATCAGCCGGAGCGCATCGCCGATGAAGCGGACGACCTCGTCTACTACACCGTGCATGGTGCCGGAGAGCGTCCGCGGTTCACAATCGATAGTGACGGTACCCGGATGTCGAGCGCCTATGGCTCCACCGGCAAGGGCCGCTATCTCGACGAGTATCTCGGCGCCAAGCTCGAGCCGATCGTCCTGCCCATCTATTGGGAATGCGTGCGGCAGCGGCTGCCGGTCTATACCATCGCAAAGGTCGTCGACCTTTACGGGCGCGAGGTCGACTACGAGCGACTGTTGATGCCGTTTTCCGACGGCACCGGCGTCAATCGTATCCTCGCCTCATTGAAAACAATCAGCGACGACGGCGGCTTCGAGATCAGAAACCTGATGCGCGGCAACGATGTTCTGCCGGTTCCCGTTCTGCGGTCCGTGATCGACCGCGATCTGTTCCACAAGCTGCCCGGCCGCATCGCGCCCGGCGATACGATTGAGTTCGTCTAGCGACCGGCTCTGACACGCAGGCGGCTAGCGCGGCGCGATCGCTGCGGCGTAGGTCTCCGGCCTGAACCCGACCAGCAACTCGGAGCCTATTTCCAAGACCGGACGCTTGATCATCGATGGCTGCGCCAGCATCAGCGCCATCGCCTTTGTCGCGGTAAGATTTGCCTTATCGGCTTCGGGCAATTTCCGGAACGTGGTGCCGGCCCGGTTCAGCAGCGTCTCCCAGCCAACCATCTTGCTCCAGCGCGCAAGGCGATCCTTGTCGATGCCGGCAGTCTTGTAATCGTGGAAGCTGTAATCGACGCCGTGCTTGTCCAGCCACGCGCGGGCTTTCTTCATCGTGTCGCAGTTCTTGATTCCGTAGATGACGATCGGCAAGTCGGCCCCCTGATCAATTCGAGGCGCGCAACTTAGCTTCGCAGCGGCCAGCGCGCGAGATGAACGTGCTTTCGCCGGCCGAGAAGGCTGTGGACCAGAACGAAATCGGTCACGGTCCAGCCGAATGATTCGATCGTCTGCTCGCCCACGAGCCGCCTGTCGTAAAGCAGCGTCATGTGCGGCGTGAAATGCGATGCAACCCGATTGCCCAGCCCTTCAGACGTCATGCAGTCGCCGAGCGCGCTATGAAGGCCTGACAACGCAGCCGTGCCATCGCGGGTCCGCAGGACAAATGCCCGCGTTCCCTGTCTGCGATAGAAGCTCATCGCCCTGTCGAAGCTGACGTCGAATCGCGGCATTGAAACATTGCTGCCTGCCCTGATCGCAGCCGCCACCAGGGCCTCCGGCAGACCGACCCCATAATCGCCGAGACCGTGCAGCGAAATGTGAAGACACGACGCCGGAAGCGGCTGACCGGTCAACCCAAACTCCGCGCGAAAAAGCTGGATACGCTGCGTGATCCTGGCCTGTTCGAGGGCCGCCGGCACGACGGCAAAGAACAGCCGGTCGGTCATCGGGCGCGGCATTGGAAAGCCCGGAAAAACAAGCTGTTCCGGCATGAAATGAACCTCGCCCCACCATGGAACAAATCAAGAACAATGCTTTCCTCGACCCTGGAACGCAAGCGGGCTTTTCCCGCTTGACCGTCCGCTCGCCTCATCGTATTTAAGTATACACTTAAATACAGGTTGGATCATGCCGACAGACGCCCTCGACGCAACCTTCAAGGCCCTCGCCGATCCGACGAGGCGGGCCATCCTCGCCCGTCTGGCGCTCGGCGAAACCTCCGTGCAGGAACTGGCAAAGCCGTTCGCCATGAGCCTTCCGGCCGTCTCCCAGCACCTGAAAGTTCTGGAGACCGCGGGCCTCGTCACGCGCGGCCGCTCGGCGCAATGGCGGCCCTGCCGTCTGGAGCCGAAGGCGCTGAAGGAAGCGACCGAATGGCTCGATCAGTACCGGCGGTTCTGGGAGGAAAGCTTCGGCAAGCTCGATCTGTATTTGAAGGACATCCAGTCAAAGGAAACAGACACATGACGGCGACGACTCTCAAGGTCAGGGCAAGCACACCGCCAGATCAGCCCACCATCACCATGGAACGCGAATTCGACGCACCACCGGACGTGCTGTTCCAAGCCTTCACCGAGGCCGAGGCGTTGAAAGCATGGTACGGCCCCAACGGCTTCACGCTCACGGTGCTCGCGACCGACTTTCGCGTCGGCGGACTGTTCCGCTTCACCATGCACGGTCCGGACGGCACGGATTATCCGAACCGCATCGCGTATCGCGAAATCAAGCCGGGGGAACGCCTCGCCTATCTGCATGACTCGGATATCGACAACGATCCGCGTGCCTTCGAGGTTACCGTCACCTTCGAAGCCCTGGGCGCGAACCGCACGCTGCTGACGATGCATTCAGTCTTCCCGTCCGTCGAAGCCCGCAATGCCGTCATGAAGTTCGGCGCGGTCGAACTCGGCATGCAGACGCTCGCGAAGCTGGCTGCGCATGTGAAGGGATAGCTCCTACCCGCATTGACACACGGCCTGAGCGAAACGCTGCTGGTGGATCGGCGAATCTGCCTTACAGTCAGGCGGCATTTCGCTCAGGAAGAGACGATGGAATTCACAGCGCTGTTTCTCGCCGTTACCGTCACCATGCTCGTCGCATGGCGCGGCTCGCGCTCGTTGACACTCGCCCTGTCCGCCGTCGTGCTCATCGCGTGTGTCGCGACCTATCTCCATCACGCGACCGATACGCTGAAACTGTCGTTCTGATGACCCCCGCACGCGCCGTCACCCTCAACGCACTCAGCCTCTATGGCGTCGCCGCCGTGCTGGCGGCGGCTTTCGCCGCGCAGTTCATGCTGAATGAACTCCCCTGCCCGCTGTGCCTGCTTCAGCGCATCATGTTCACGGCACTGGCCATCGGGCCGATCCTGAATATCCGGTTCGGGCCGCGCCCCAGTCACTACGCGCTGTCGCTGCTGGCGGCTCTCATCGGCGCGATGGTCTCGACGCGTCAGGTGCTGCTGCACATCATGCCGGGCGATCCCGGCTATGGCTCTGCGATCCTCGGCTATCATTACTATACGTGGGCGCTGCTGGGCTTTGTCGCGGCCACTGCATTGCTCTCGATCATCCTGCTGTTCGACAGGCAGTTCGACGGCACCCGCCCCGCGCCTCCCGCATCGGCGTTCGCGCGCACGGCGGTGTGGCTCGTCATCGCTCTGACGGCGCTGAATGTGGTTTCGACGCTGCTGGAATGCGGCCTCGGTGCGTGCGCCGACAACCCGGTTGTCTACGAACTGCTCAAACGCTGACGCGGGCTCACGCCCGCGTCGAGCAGGCAGCCGCTATTTCTCAACCTGACTGACGTCGCGCACCGCGCCGCGCGACGCATTGGTCGTCATCGCCGCATACGCGCGCAACGCAGGCGACACCACGCGCTTGCGGTCGACCGGCTTCCAGGCAGCACTGCCCCTGGCCTCCATGGCCGCGCGCCGCGCCGCCAGCACCGACTCGTCGAGTTCGACGCTGATAATGCGGTTCGGAATGTCGATCAGGATCGGATCGCCCGTCTCCACCAGACCAATCAGTCCGCCCTCCGCCGCTTCCGGCGAGACGTGACCGATGGAGAGACCCGAGCTTCCGCCCGAGAACCGGCCATCGGTAACGAGCGCGCAAACCTTGCCGAGCCCCTTCGACTTCAGATAGCTGGTCGGATACAGCATTTCCTGCATGCCGGGGCCGCCCTTCGGTCCCTCATAGCGCACCACGACCACATCGCCCGGCTTCACCTTGTTGCCGAGAATGGCGGAGACCGCATCGTCCTGGCTCTCAAAGACATGCGCCTTGCCGCGGAAGGTGAGGATCGATTCATCCACGCCAGCGGTTTTCACGATGCAGCCTTCCGGAGCGATGTTACCGAACAGCACCGCAAGCCCGCCGTCCTTCGAGAACGGATGCTGCGCCGAGCGGATCACGCCCTTCTCGCGGTCGATGTCGAGTTCGTCCCAACGCTCCGACTGGCTGAACGCCACCTGCGTCGGCACGCCACCGGGTGCCGCGCGGAAGAAGTTGCGCACGGACTCGCTGTTGGTGCGTCCGATATCCCAGCGGTTGAGCGCGTCGGCCATGGTCGGCGCATGCACCGTCGGCAAACTGGTGTCGATCAGCTCGGCGCGTTCGAGTTCGCCGAGAATGGCCATCACGCCACCGGCGCGGTGTACGTCCTCCATGTGAACGTCGCTCTTGGCGGGGGCGACCTTGCAGAGACACGGCACGCGGCGCGACAGCCGGTCGATGTCGGCGATGGTGAAATCGACCTCGCCCTCCTGCGCCGCGGCCAGAAGATGCAGCACGGTGTTGGTCGACCCGCCCATCGCAATGTCGAGGCTCATCGCATTCTCGAAGGCCGCGAAGTTGGCGATATTGCGCGGCAGCGCGGTCGCGTCGTCCTGCTCGTACCAGCGGCGCGCGAGATCGACGATCACATGCCCCGCTTCGCGGAACAGCCGCTCGCGATCCGCATGCGTCGCCAGCACCGATCCGTTGCCCGGCAGCGAAAGGCCCAAGGCCTCGGTCAGACAGTTCATCGAGTTGGCGGTGAACATGCCCGAGCAGGAGCCGCAGGTCGGACACGCCGAGCGCTCGACGGCGGCGACTTCCTGATCGCTGTAGCTGTCGTCGGCGGCGACGATCATCGCGTCGATCAGATCGACCGAACGCGTCTTGCCCTTCACCACGACCTTGCCGGCCTCCATCGGGCCGCCAGAAACGAAAACGGTCGGGATGTTCAGCCGCATCGCCGCCATCAGCATGCCGGGCGTGATCTTGTCGCAGTTGGAAATGCACACCAGCGCATCGGCGCAGTGCGCGTTGACCATGTATTCGACAGCATCGGCGATCAGTTCGCGGCTCGGCAGCGAGTAGAGCATGCCGCTGTGGCCCATCGCGATGCCGTCATCGACCGCAATGGTGTTGAACTCCTTGGCGACGCCGCCCGCGGATTCGATTTCGCCTGCGACGAGTTGCCCCAGATCTTTCAGATGAACGTGACCCGGCACGAACTGGGTGAAGCTGTTGGCGATGGCGATGATCGGCTTGCCGAAATCCTCATCCTTCATGCCTGTCGCGCGCCAAAGCCCGCGTGCGCCGGCCATGTTGCGGCCATGGGTTGAGGTTCGTGAGCGATATGCGGGCATTTTGTTGTTCCCCCTAGATTGGAATGTTTCCAATAAGGGGGTTATCTAGCGCTGTAAAATATATTATTCTGAGGAAAATAGGTCGCTCAGAGTATTAAATGGACATCCGCCAGCTCAGGCACTTCGCGGCCGTGGCCGACACCCTGCATTTCGGCCGCGCCGCCGAGCGGCTTGGCATGACCCAGCCGCCGCTCAGCCAATCGATCATGACGCTGGAGCGCGAACTTGGCGCGCCGCTGTTCGTGCGGACCAAGCGGAGTGTCGCGCTGACGCCGTTCGGCGCGCAGTGGCTGACCCATGTCCGCGCCGCGCTCGACGGCGTGAAAGCCCTGCCCGGTATCGCGCAACAACTGCGCGACGGCACCGCCGGTCACCTGGCGCTCTCGTTCGTCAGCACAGCGGATTACAGCATTTTGCCGCTGCTGGTGCGCCGCTACGCCTCCCTGTTTCCGAATGTCGAAATCTCGCTCACCGAGGCGACCAGCAATGTGCAGATCGCAAACCTGATCGAGGGCCATGGCCATGTCGGTCTGGTGATCCCGCCGCCGAGCGCGGCGTTCCCCAAACCTCTCTCCTATCTGCCGCTTGTCACCGAGCCGCTGATCGCCGCCGTGCCGGACGGCTGGATCGCCGACGGAACGCTGTCGCTGACGGCTGACCGGCTCGCGCCGGACTCCGTGGTCGGCGCGCCGCTGATCATCTTTCCCCGGCAGAGCGCACCGGCATTCCACGATCTCGTGACCGAGTACTACACGGCGCACGGCGGACAGGCACGGATCGCGCAGGAAGCGATCCAGATGCAGACCATCATCAGCCTGGTTTCGGCCGGAATGGGCATCGCGCTCGTGCCAGCGTCGCTGCGCAACCTCGCGCGCACAGGCGTGCGCTACATCGATCTGGCAGGCCCCGCACCGATCCTGGAGACCGGGATCACATGGCGCACAGGAGACACCACGCCGACCATCGAACGCTTCGTCAGTATCGCCCGCGAGATGGCGAGCGGCGCCTGATTCATATCGCCTGCGTTCCGCGATAGCGCGCGAACACGCGCTGCCCGCCAGCCGAGAACAGAACGACTTCGTAGCTCTCGGGCGCAGTTCCCGCGACTTCCATTCCCGGAGAGCCGATCGGCATGCCGCCGACGGCCAGGCCTTTCGCTTGCGGCCGCTCAGCAAGCAGGCGTTTGATCGCGTCGGCCGGCACATGTCCTTCGATCACGTAGCCGCCGATTTCCGCCGTGTGACAGGAGGAAAGCTCCACAGGCACGCCGAGCTTCGTCTTGAGCGGCGCGAGATTGGCAACTTCGATTTCATCGACTGAAAAGCCCGCAGCCTTCACATGGGCAACCCAATCGCCGCAACAGCCGCACGCCGGGTCGCGGTTCACGGTCATCCGGGGAAGGCTCTCGGCTGCGCGCGCATAACGCGGCAGCACCAGTGCGGCAGCCACCGGCAATGCTCCCGCCAACACCGCGCGCCGTGTCGAGATCGTCATCAATCCATTCCTCGTTGCCGTGGCGTCCCACCCCGGAGACACTGCTGTTTAATCGTCCGGAAGAGTACCGGGAACGATCAATGTCATCCAATCACGGATCGGTTAGCCGTGACGGCCGTTCCCGTTTTACCGCCCGGAAATCAGCTTCAGCCATGGCGTCAAATGAAAGCCGCTCATCAGCAGATACATTGTGGTCATGCCGCTGAGCGGCGACGCATCGTGCGCGCAAAGCATCGCCGGTGCACCTTCACCCGAAAAACCCGTCAGCAGCGCCATGATCGCGAAGGTCGGCGCGGCGGCGAGGCTCAGCCCCCTGGCGGCCCGGAACGCGGCCGCG
>JAGVII010000701.1 GCA_020056155.1 Afipia sp. | reverse complement strand
ATCGGTCCGGCCGGTGCCGCGAATGAGCAGCGTATCGCCGGTGAACACACGGTCGGGGAGAATGAAGCTGTAGGAATCGTCGGTGTGGCCCGGCGTATAGAGCACATCGAGGCTGAGGCCTTCGATATCGATCTTGTCGCCGTCGGACACGCGCATCGACACCACATCGACGCCGCTCTGTTCACCCATCACGGTGATGCAATGGGTCTTGTCGCGCAGCGCGCCGAGCCCGGTGATGTGGTCGGCATGGATGTGCGTATCCACCGCCTTGATCAGCTTCAGATCAAGATCCTGCAGTAGCTGGATGTAGCGATCGACCTTTTCCAGCACGGGATCGATGATCAGCGCCTCGCCGCCGCGCCGGCTTGCGAGGAGATAGGTGTAGGTGCTGGACACGCTGTCGAAGAGCTGGCGGAAAATCATGAAAACATGATTGCAGGTTCCCGTGGCTGCGATCAAGGGCTGACCGCCTTACCCAATCCGGTGACCCGATCAGTTCGACGCATAATGCTTAGGATCGAGACGGTGGCCTAGAACATGCCCAGCACGATCGCGCCGACGAGAATGAGCGACGCATAAGCGGCAACGACGCTCAGAGGTCCGACGATGGTCATGGGTGTCTCCCTTGGCTCAACGCTGGGCATGTAACGCGGACGCTAGCAAGACGTTCCCCGCCTGAAAAAGGCAGGCCTGCTGTCGCATCACCGGTTCCGGCGGGCGATCATGGTTAAAAAACTTTGAATAACAATGCGTTGAAGAGTCTTTAATTATCTTCGGTGAACTTGCGCGGATGACGCGTGGAGTTAGTTGGTTCGTAGTCGGCTCCCTTGTCCTCGTTGCGCTGGCGGGTTGCGGCCGCGGTTTCATGACCGCGGAACGTGAACCCTGGCGGGCAGAGGCGGAAAAGGCGTGCCTGAAATCCGGTGCGGTGAAGGAGAGTGCGGATCTCGTCCGCATCGATCCGATTTCCGGACCGGGCGCCTGCGGCGCTGAATTTCCATTGAAAGTGGTCGCGTTGGGCGATCCGATGAACAGCCTCGGTTATGCCGATGATCTGCGTCCGCCGGGAAGCATCGGCAATCAGCCGCGCTGGCCGGTGTCTCAACAGCCTTCATCCTATCGGCAGCCGTCATACCCATCGCAGCAGCCGTATCAGGCGCAGCGTCCGTATCCACCGCAGTCCGGCGCGCCGATGCCGCTGAATGCGCCGGGTGTCGCGCCGCCTGACGAGGAAGATCTCGAAGCCGCAACCGATGCGCCGTCGTATCCACCGGGCCGCACGCCGCAGCGCGCACCTTACGCCGCACAGCCTTATCCTCCCGCGAGCCAGCCCTATACGCCGCCGCGTCTCGGCCCGTCGCAGGGATCTCCGGTCAACAGATTCGGCTCGGTCACGCTCAAACCCGCCGCGACGCTGGCGTGTCCGATCGTGTCCGCGCTCGACCGCTGGCTGGCGGACTCGGTTCAGCCCGCCGCGCAGCGCTGGTTCGGCTCTCCGGTCGCGGAGATCAGGCAGATCTCGGCCTATTCGTGCCGCGGCATGAACGGCAATTCGCGCGCGCGGATTTCAGAACACGCCTTCGGCAACGCGCTCGACATCGCCTCGTTCACGCTCGCGGACGGACGGCGCATTTCGGTCAAGGACGGCTGGAAGGGTTTGCCGGAAGAGCAGGGCTTCCTGCGCGACGTTCAGGGCGCTGCGTGCCAGCAGTTCAATACGGTGCTCGCGCCGGGCTCGAACGTCTATCACTACGATCACATTCACGTCGACCTGATGCGGCGCGCGAGCGGCCGCGTCATCTGCCAGCCTGCCGCGGTCTCCGGTGAAGCGATCGCGGCGCGCGTAGCTCCGCGCGGCGGATATGCGGGGCGCGACAGCGGCATCACCGGCTCGATCGGAAAGAGGGTCAGGGGCGTTTTCGCGCGCGGCCCGCTGTCGAAGGAGGACCGCGAGTCGATCGAGGACGAATCCCGCGTCAAATAGCGATGGATACTAACTCTGTATCGGCGGCTGCAGACTTCGCAGCAGTGCGACAAGTTGGCTTTGCTGCCGGGTCTCGGTTTTGCGGAAGACATTTTCCAGATACGTCCGCATCGTGCTGTAGGCAATGCCGGCGTCCTCCGCCGCTTCCCTGACGGAACGTCCCGAGGCAAGTGATGCTGCAAGACTTGCTTCGCGTACTGTGAAGCCGAACAGATTGCGCGCCTGCAGCTCGAACCCTGCCTGCACATCCAGATTGATCTCGCGCACAAAAATCGCGGCGCAGGGCTGCAGAAATGGCCCGCGGTCCAGCGCCGTCCCGGCCAGCGGGCCGATCGACACAGAAAGATTGGCTGGTCTCAAGGCGTTTCCGCTGCGGATCATCAGGTCTCCGCCGGTGCCGGCAATAACGCCGTCCCTCGCGCGGCACGCATCGACGATCATTCTGTGAAGAGCCGACATGCTTTCGGCATTTTTCGCCACCAGGTGCCCGGTGACTTGCGTAAGCAAGCTGCCCGGCCGCAACATGATTTTTTCGGCCGCTACATTCGACGCAATGATGCGCATGTGTGCGTCCACCACAATAGCTCCGAACGGCAAATGCGAAAACGCAGATACCAGCGGTTGCATCGACTTGAATTGGCGGCTGATCTTCGTGGCGCGCACCAGATGCGGTGCGAGATACTGGAGCAATTCGAGATCGTTCGCGTCAAATTTATCCTGATGCCGCCCGCGCTGCACGTCGAACATCCAGAATGACGGCCCGGAGATCATCAGTTTGCTGGCGATGCCGCCGTACATATCCTGCGGCGCCATCCACTCATTCCAGAACCTGCTCTTTCTCAGAGATTCTCCCGCAATCGCGTGGTCATGGTAAATAGTGCCGACCGGCACAACGCCGACGGCATCGACCAGAGGGTTTGGGAGGTCAGCCAGTTCATCGACATAGATTTGATGAAATTTCGGATCGAAACTGGTGGTGATGGAGTCGTCAGGCTGAAGATCAGGTCCGATCCTGGCGAGGCAGGCCTTGGAACCGTGAAACAGATTACAGAGGCTTTCGATAGTGTCTGGCCATTTGCCCTGGTCGTAAGCACCTTCATAAATATCTGCGATGACGCGAGACAAAAGTTCCGGCTGAATATCGATCATCAAAAACGCCCGCCCGAATTCCAAAAAGACAATCGGTGGTTTTGTTCACGCGATCAAGCCGTGAGGTGCTGAAATTCAAGGCTGCTTGATGCAGCGTGACTGGAGGCCTTGGCGCGACCTCACTTTGCTGCTGGATGACAAAACGGTTCCATCGAAAAAAAGCCCGGCGCTAAGCCGGGCTTTTGATGTCATT
>JAGVII010000416.1 GCA_020056155.1 Afipia sp. | reverse complement strand
ACGGGCCCAAGGACGATGTCCTGAAGTTGCTGCCGGTCGGTCCAGTGACGGCCAGCTGGACCATTCCAGTAAGCGATCTGATCGGCGTTGCGGTTGTCGATGGCGGGCTGGGTCATGGGGCGCTCCGGTGATGCCCGTTCCTTCTAGGCCAGTCGGGCGGCGCTGAACAGGAAGGCCTACCATGCACCACTAGTTGGCCGGAAGCGCTTGCGCCGGTCCGATTCAGAGGCTCCGGCAGAGCGCGCCGTCAGGAACCTTTAAAAAGGATCTTGCCCGTGCCTTTTGCAGCATGGGAAATCGCGGCTGCGGACTCGGTTAGCGGGTAGGTGGCCTCCACGGGCGTAAAGATCGTTCCGTCTGCGATCCACCCGGCCATCTTTTTCTGAACCTCGACAACGCGCGCCGGCGTACTCTTGTTGAACCAGTTCAACAGCCAGAATCCCTTGAGCGTGAGATCGCGAAAGATGTTCGGGGCCGTGAAAAAGGGGCCCGGCCCGCCGCTCATCACGCCATAGGCGACCAGCGTCCCGCCGTTGGCGAGGCAATCATTCAGCGACATCAGACCGGGGCCGCCAACGCTGTCGAGCGCAAGCATGATCTTCGCCTTGCCGGTCGCTTCCGCAACCCGCTTGGCCAGATCAGGGCCTTCGACCAGAACGACATCGGCGCCGAGTTTCTTCAACTCGTCGATCAGTTCGGGGCGTCGCACGACGCTCACGGTATGAATACCCATCTGCCTGGCGATGGCGATGACCGCGCGACCGACACCTGAGTTGCCTGCGCTCTGGATCACCCAGTCTTCCTTCTTGAGAGAGACGTATTCCGTGAGCAGGAGATATGCGGTCGGAGGATTGACCATCAGCATCGAAAGCTGCTGCGGGTCCGCCCCGGTTGGCAATGCAAACAGCCCGTCGGCTTTGACCTTGCTGCGCGTAAGCCACGTTGATGCTCCTCTCGGAAACAGCACGCGGTCGCCTTCCCTGATTTCGGCCACACCAGAACCAACCTTGGTGACGCGAGCAACGCCCTCGGAGCCAACCGGCGAGGGGAGCTTCGGCTTCACGCCATAAAGGCCGCGCATCAGCACGAGATCCGACGGGTTGATCGGGGAGAACTCCATGTCGACGACGATCTCACCCGGCCCCGGAGAACCGACATCGGGAAGGGTGACGGTCTCGACCACTTCCCACGGCTTGCCGAACGCGTTGATCTGAACACTGTGCATGGTGTCCTCCCAAATCGCCGCTTTGCGGCTTGATGCGAAATGCTATGATTAGTTCGCTATTACAACTAGTCTTATTCAGCAACTAAAAGAGAGAAATGACTGGTATGCGCGAGCCATCTTTCGCACGGTTGAACTGCTCGATCGCGCGCGCCCTCGCGATGCTCGGCGATGCGTGGTCTCTCCTGATCCTGCGGGACGCGCTGGCAGGTGTCCGAACGTTCGAGGGCTTTACGCGCGGACTTGGCATTGCACGGAACACACTGACCGACCGGTTGCGGCATCTCGTCGAGGAGGGGATGCTGGTACAAATGGACGTCGGCAAACGCGGGACACGGTTCGAGTACGTTCCAACACAGAAGGCGAAAGAGTTCCAGACCCCGCTGATGGCGATCATGCAATGGGGCGACCGCTGGGCCTCGGGACCCGGCAACGAGCCGGTCGTTGCTGTTGACCGCGAAAGCGGCGCTGCGATCGCACCACTGATCGTCCGGACTGCCTCTGGCCGAGCGGTGCCGTCCGACGAACTGATGTATAAACCCGGCCGCGGTGCGACGACTGCAACGCGGGACTATCTGCTTGTGAAGAACAAGCGAGCGGCAGCCAGAAAGATATAGTCCGCGCCGTTACCAGGCGCGGAACAAAACGCTCGCGTTGACGCCGCCAAATCCGAAGCCATTCGACAGCACATGCTCGATTGCCATGGGCCGCGCGGCGCCACGCACGAGATCGATGCCCTCTGCCGCAGCGTCCGGATGATCGAGATTGAGTGTGGCCGGTGCGATCTGGTCGCGCAAAGCCAGAACCGAGAAGATGGCCTCGAGCCCGCCCGCCGCGCCGAGCAGGTGGCCCGTCGCGGACTTCGTCGAGCTTACTGCGACCCCACCTTCGGTGCCGAATACTGCCTTGATCGCCGCGAGTTCGCCATTGTCGCCGACGGGCGTCGATGTTGCATGGGCGTTGAGATGCTGAACCTCGATGGGAGAGATGCCCGCCTGGCGCAGCGCAATTTCGATCGAGCGTCGCGCACCGTCGCCGTCTTCCGGTCCGGCCGTCATATGGTACGCATCCGACGTCGTGCCATAACCGACAAGTTCGGCAATCGGCGTTGCGCCGCGGCTGAGTGCGTGGTCGAGCGTTTCGATCACCACAATTCCTGCGCCTTCGCCCATCACGAAGCCGTCGCGATCACGGTCGAAAGGACGCGACGCGCGTTGTGGCTCATCGTTGAAATTGGTCGAGAGCGCGCGGGCGGCGGCGAATCCGCCGAGGCTGACGCGATCGATGCATGCTTCCGCGCCACCGGCGATCGCAACATCCGCTTCGCCTGCGAGCAAGAGGCGTGCGGCATCGCCGATGGCTTGCACGCCGGCAGCGCATGCGGTCACGGGCGCGCCAAGAGGGCCCTTGAAGCCATGACGGATCGAAACCTGTCCGGCGGCGAGGTTGACCAGAAACGAGGGGACGGTGAACGGCGACAGGCGGCGAACGCCGCGTTCGTCGGCCGTGCGGACCGCATCGACAATGGCGGGAAATCCGCCGACACCCGAGCCGATGATTGTCGCGGTGCGCTCGCGCGAGCGCGCATCCTGAGGAGTCCATCCGGCCTGTGCGATCGCTTCGTCCGCCGCCAGCATGGCGAACTGGATGAAGCGATCCATTTTCTTCTGGTCTTTTTTTGGAACCGCGCGGTCGGGATCGAAGCCGAATTCCGGATCATCGACGATGTCGGGCACGGTGCCGCAGGCTTTCACCGGCAGGTCGGCGGCCACATTGTCCGATAATGCGCGGATGCCGGATTGCCCGGCGATCAAACGCGACCAGTTGCTCTCGACGCCGCAGCCGAGCGGCGAGACGGCCCCCATTCCGGTGACGACGATCCGTCGTATCGAACTGTTTCGCTTCACGATCTCACCACAGGTTGCACAGGAATAACGTAGCCCGCCTGCCGGGTATGCGGCTTATGACACCGGCGGAATCCCGCCGGTGCATTGCAAGTTGGCGAAGCGCCGATCAGTTGAGTTTGCGCTCGACCGCGATGGCGGTGGCTTCACCGCCGCCGATGCAAAGCGAGGCAATGCCACGCTGAACGTTGTTCTTCTCCATCGCGTGCAGCAACGTCACGATCAGCCGGGCGCCGGTTGCGCCGATCGGGTGGCCGAGCGCGCATGCGCCGCCGTTGATGTTCAGCTTGTCGCGCGGAATTCCGAGGTCCTTGGCGGCCGCCATCGGCACCACGGCGAAGGCTTCATTGATTTCGAACAGATCGACGTCGCCAACACTCCAGCCGACCTTCTCGAGCAGTTTACGGATCGCCGGAATGGGGGCGGTCGTGAACCAGTCTGGAGCCTGGCTATGCGTCGAGTGGCCCTTGATCTCGGCAAGGATCGGCAGGCCTTCGCGTTCCGCGATCGAACGGCGAGTCAAAACCAGCGCGGCCGCGCCGTCGGCATTCGCCGAGGAGGCTGCCGGAGTAATGGTGCCATTCGGCCGGAATGCCGGCTTCAGGTTGGGAATCTTGGCGGGATCGACTTTCAGCGGATGCTCGTCGTTTTCAACGACACGAACGCCAGCCTTTTCTTTGACGGAAATCGGCGCGATCTCTTTCTTGAAAGCGCCGCTCTGGACGGCGTTGCGCGCCCGGGTCAGCGTTTCGACGGCATAGTCGTCCTGATCCTTGCGGCTGAATTGATAGGCCTCCGCGGCGGCTTCGCCGAAGTCACCCATGGAGCGGCCGGTCTCGTAGGCATCCTCGAGTCCGTCCATCATCATGTGGTCGATGATGCGGTCGTGACCGACACGATAGCCGCTGCGTGCCTTTTGAAGAAGGTATGGCGCATTGGACATGCTTTCCATGCCGCCGGAGATAACGATGTTCGCCGAGCCCGCGTTGATCAGGTCGTGAGCCAGCATGGTGGCCTTCATGCCCGATCCGCACACCTTGTTGATGGTGGTGGCGCCGGTGGCGTCCGGCAGTTTCGCGCCGCGCGCGGCCTGACGGGCAGGGGCCTGACCCTGTCCGGCCGGAAGTACGCAGCCCATCAGAACTTCGTCGATCTGTTCGGGCGACAGTTTCGCCCGTTCCAGCGCCGCGCCGATGGCGTGCGAGCCGAGATTATGTCCGCTGAATGAGGACAGATCGCCCTGAAAGCGGCCAAGAGGCGTGCGGACTGCGGAAACGATGACGACGGGATCGGAGGTGGACATGCAACAGCTCTCCTGGTTCGCGCACGGAGCCTGACCGTGTTAGATGATATACATCATATGAAAGGGCGCGGAAATTGCAATCCGCGTCCGGACAATAAAAGCATGAATCGAGTCCGGACAAGCAGTTCGGCGTTTAAAACATGCCTTGGCATGCCAAACTCGCATGAATTATTTTCGTGCGTCGGATGAGTTATTTTCGTCTGTCGAGAAAAGCCTGCATGTGGCGCTGGGGTTCGCCGGTCAGGAACGATTTTCCGAACACGCTGACGCTGAGATTGATCGATTCCGTAAGGGGGAGTTCTTCCCACTCCCTCAAAAGCGCCTTCCGATTTCGCATAGCTTCCGGTCCGCATTCCGAAATGGCGGCGGCGGCGGTTGCGATCGCCTCGTCAAGATCGGCTTCGGAAACGACCTGATCGACAAGTCCCCAGTTCAGTGCGGTGGGCGCGTCGATTGTGGCCGCAGTCAGGATCAGCCAGCGCGCGCGTCCCCAGCCGATCAATCTTGGCAACAGAGCCGCGTGGATGACGGACGGGATACCGACCTTGACCTCGGGCATCGCAAACTTTGCATCTTGCGACGCGATCCGCAGATCGCATGCCGCCGCGAATTCCAGTCCGCCGCCGAGGCACCATCCGCGCAGCCGCGCGATCACCGGCGCGGGAAACTGCCGGACCGCTTCGCAAAGATCGCGCAATCCGGTGATGAACTTTTCAGCCGAGGCCTGATCGAGGGTCGCCATCTCCTTGATGTCCGCGCCGCCGATCATGCTTTTTTCGCCCGAACCTCTCACGATCAGCACGCGGATCTCGCGGTCCTTCCCAAGCCATTCCAGCCCTTCGCGAACGCCGCGGATCACCGCTGAATTCATAATGTTGAGCGGTCCTGCATTAGTAATCGTTAGTTGTGCAATGCCGTTGTCGCGACGAATGACGCTGCAGTAATCGTTGATCGGTTGCATTTTTTCGGGAGCCTGACGGTTGCGAGGGATGTTGGTATGCGCGATGGTGCGCGATCCTTTATTCCTCGTCAAATACCGTGCATGGCAGCCATTT
>JAGVII010000706.1 GCA_020056155.1 Afipia sp. | reverse complement strand
CGGCTTTCCTTGAAGGCCTTGGAAATCTTCCTCACCTGCGGGTCGGTCGCGCCAACCTCGGTCACAGCGTTGACGAAGGGACATCCGCGCGTGTCCTTGCTGGCAAATCCGCGCTCAAGCCGTTCGAACGACCGCAGGATTTGTTCGGCAGGCGGCCGGTCCGACGGCGGGATCGTCGAGAATCGGCCCGTGAGATAGGCGGCAACAAGCTGATCCTTGGACGGAAAATGGTTATAGAGAGTACGTTTGCTGATACCTATTTCAGTTGCGATGGTATCCACCCCTACTGCCCGAATCCCCTGTAAATGAAACAACCGGTCGGCGGTTTCGAGAATCCGCTGTTTCATTGGCTGTTTCGCAGGCTGTTTTTGAAGTGACGCCATAGGACACAAACCCGGTTTCTGCGCTGCTTGACAGCGTAAAGTTTCGGCTCCAATCTAGTTACACAGGTCGGTGTAATCAACCGGTTTGCAGCGTAGATAGAACAAGAAAAGGACGCGACCAATGAATGCGCTGCAAGCACTTCGTCCAGCTTTCCCTATCCTTCTCGGCGCGTCGTTGATGCTCACCCTGAGCATGGGTATCAGGCAGAGCCTCGGCATCTTCATGCAGCCGCTGACGCAGGATGTCGGCATCTCGATCTCCGAGTTCACACTGGCCATCGCAATCCAGAACCTGGCGTGGGGCTTTACGCAGCCGATCGCAGGGGCCTATGCAGCGCGCTTCGGATTTCGGCCCATCATGTTGATCGGCGCAGGACTCTACATTGCCGGTCTCGTCCTTATGGTCACCGCTCAGGGCTTTCTCAGCATCATGATCGGCGCCGGAATCCTGATCGGCATATCGCTGTCCTGTATCGCTTCGTCGGTGAGCATGGCAGTGGCGGCACGTGCCGTTCCGGCACCATCGCGCAGTCTGGTCCTCGGTATCGTATCGGCCGCCGGATCGCTCGGAGCTCTGATTGCGGCGCCGCTCGGTCAGGCACTGAACCAGGAATATGGCTGGCGCTTTGGCATTGCCGGTTTTGTGATCCTGTCGCTGGCGCTGATCCCGGCAACATGGTTTGCCGGACGAGTGGACAAGGTCCCGCTTCCCGTGACGACATCAACGGATATGGACAGCATCTCCGCGAAGGCTGCCATCGGTCGCGCGCTCGGCAACGCATCCTTCATCGTGATGGCAGGGGCGTACTTCGTCTGCGGGATGCAACTGGTCTTTCTTACGACGCATCTTCCGACCTATCTCGCAATCTGCGGCATGGACCCGATGTTAAGCGCCCAGACACTTGGTGTGATCGGCGGCTTCAACGTGCTCGGCAGCCTGTTTTTCGGCTGGGCCGGAGGCAAGTGGAACAAGCTCGCGCTGCTGGGAGGAATCTATATTTCCCGCTCTCTCGTTCTGGCCTGGTATTTTACGCTGGTGCCAACACCGGCAACGACGCTGATTTTCGGCGCGCTGATGGGATTCCTGTGGCTTGGGGTCGGCCCGCTGGTTGCGGGCGCGGTCGTGGAAATGTTCGGATTGAAGTGGCAGGCCATGGTCAGCGGCCTTGCCTTCATGAGCCACCAACTCGGCAGCTTCCTGGGTGCCTTGGGCGGCGGCCTGATCTACGACTCCCTCGGCTCCTACACCCTTGCATGGCAGATTGGCGTTGCCATCGGTCTGACAGCCGGCGTTGTCCAGGTTGCGTTCGCGCTGATACGTCCATCCGAACCGCCGCTTGCTCTGCGGACAACATAGTCCGGAGCCGATGAACGGCTCCAGGGTAAGTTCAACTACCCAGGCCGGGAGCCTCGTGGCCCGTGCGCGCCACATATTCGGTATAGCCGCCGCCATACTGGTGAATTCCCTCGGGCGTCAATTCCAGTACCCTGTTCGACAGTGCGGCCAGAAAATGCCGGTCGTGCGAAACGAACAGCATGGTGCCCTCGTACTGCGACAGCGCCGTGATGAGCATTTCCTTGGTCGCCATGTCGAGGTGGTTGGTGGGCTCGTCCAGCACCAGGAAATTCGGCGGATCGAACAGCATTTTTGCCATCACAAGCCGCGCTTTCTCACCGCCGGAAAGCACGCGGCATCGCTTCTCGACATCGTCACCGGAGAATCCGAAGCAACCGGCCAGCGCGCGTAGCGAGCCCTGCCCCGCCTGCGGAAACGAATACTCCAGCTCTTCAAACACCGTGCGTTCGCCGTCGAGCAGATCCATCGCGTGCTGGGCGAAGTAGCCCAGCTTCACGCTACCTCCCACGGCCACTGAGCCGTTATCCGGCTCGGTCGAGCCAGTCACAAGCTTCAACAGCGTGGATTTTCCAGCGCCATTGATCCCCATCACGCACCAGCGCTCCCTGCGGCGGATCTGGAAGTCGAGCCCCTCATAGATACTCCGGCTGCCATAAGCCTTGTGCACGTTCTTCAGGCTGATGACATCTTCACCCGATCGCGGCGCCGGCAGAAAATCGAAGGCAACCGTCTGGCGGCGCTTGGGCGGCTCGACCCGCTCGATCTTGTCCAGCTTCTTCACCCGACTCTGAACCTGAGCGGCATGCGAGGCACGCGCCTTGAACCGCTCGATGAACTTGATTTCCTTGGCGAGCATCGCCTGTTGGCGTTCAAACTGGGCCTGTTGCTGCTTTTCGCTCAACGCACGCTGTTGCTCGTAGAATTCGTAGTTGCCCGAGTACGACGTCAGCCCGCCGCCGTCGATTTCCACCACTTTGGTCACGATGCGGTTCATGAACTCGCGGTCGTGCGACGTCATCAGCAGCACGCCCTCATAGCCTTTCAGGAATTCCTCCAGCCAGATGAGGCTCTCCAGATCGAGATGGTTGCTCGGTTCGTCGAGCAGCATCGCATCGGGGCGCATCAGCAGAATTCTGGCCAGTGCCACGCGCATCTTCCAGCCGCCCGACAGTGCCCCGACGTCGCCGTCCATCATCTCCTGACTGAAACTCAGACCTGCAAGGACTTCACGCGCCCGGCCCTCGAGCGCATAGCCGTCCAGTTCCTCGAACCGGTGCTGCACCTCGCCGTAGCGTTCGATGATGCTGTCCATCTCGTCTGCCCGGTCCGGATCCGCCATCGCGGCTTCCAGTTCTTTCAGCTCGGTGGCGACGGCGCTCACCGGGCCGGCCCCATCCATCACTTCGGACACGGCGCTGCGGCCGGACATCTCGCCCACATCCTGGCTGAAATAGCCGATGGTCACCCCGCGATCGACGGCGACCTGGCCTTCATCGGGCAATTCCCGGCCCGTAATCATCCGGAACAGCGTGGTCTTGCCTGCTCCGTTAGGCCCCACCAATCCGACCTTCTCCCCCCTCTGGAGCGCCGCGGAAGCCTCAATAAAGAGAATCTGGTGGCCATTTTGCTTGCTGATATTGTCGAGACGAATCATATGCGCACGGGATCCGGAACAGGAAGTTTCGGCCGTGCTTTAAGCCATGTGGCGCATCAACGGAAGAGCGTTCCAGACCGCCCCAGCGCCCTCTAACACCCATCTAAACCAGGTGGAAATCGCTCTGATATTTGTGAAGTTCCACCGTTGAGCTGAGCCGGGCGGTCCCCTGTTCGTCATGCGAGCTGAAGAAATCAAAGCTCGTCATCACGTGAACAAGAGCGGCCATATCAGGCCCGTCCCCGGACCACGATCTTCCGGTCTGTATCGGGTCGGGGCTTGAGCGGGCGTCGTGGTCCGCGTCGCGGCTAAAGCTCGATCTGAAAACAAAATGGTCCCCGCTCGAAGTATCGCGCTGATGTCCGGAATTCCATGAGAACGCAACGTTGTGACTGGTCACAAAAGAGCTATGACTATAGTGTGACGAACTCGTCTGGCTTGAATACTCGGTGACGGTGCGGGACCAGCCTGTGTCCGTGAAGTTTGAGCGATCAGAGTCAAAATCCGTGGGAGCGGGTATGTGGGTCGATCCGTGTGCCCGCGCATCGTTGGTGCTGCTGTCGTGGTCGATGTTCGACGAGACCTGATATGACGTGCTCTCACCGGAAGATGACGCCATTTCTCCTGACGACGTCGACCTTTCATCGCTTTTCCGCGTGGAATCGCGGGCGCACTTTTCACCGCAACTGTCGGCATCGAATTTCCTTACCTCGGTGGTGTGATGGCTCTCTCCCGGATCAATGGCAGCGATGTCACCGGTTACTACCGCCGGATCTCCGCTGAGATCAGGGTCATTTGAGGCGATCACGCCGTTCATATCACCATCGTGATGATGGTGGTGATGATCGCGATGATGGTGATGATGACTGTCTGCAATGACAAGTTTGAACTGATCGACGGCCGTCGCGTTGTGCTCATCGCTCGCAATAACCTTGATATGCAGAACGCATTCCTCGCCCTTGGGAGGCGCTCCGGAAAATGTCAGCGTCACCGGGTCGAACGTGAGCCAGTTCGGCAACGGCTCGCCGTTCGCCAACATCGCACGGTAACTCAACGTATCGTTGGCATCGAGATCGGCAAATACACAGGCCGGAATGACATATTCGAACCGGCAGCCTTCCCTGATCCGCTGGTCTGGTATTGCATGCTCGACGGTTGGCTGATCGTTCAGCCCGTTGATGGTCAGAGTCAATGTTTCCGGAACAATGGATGTTCCGGGCTGGCTATCGAAACCGATCGTATAGATCGCCGATTCCCCCACACCCAGAAATGCAAATCGGCTTGCGTCATACGTCACCACGCCGGTTGCGGGATCAATCCGCACCAACTGGTCGAGATTGACTCCCTGAGGTGGCGGGACCGTGCTTTCCACGCCGGTAACAGTGCCGGTGCCCGATACATAACGTCCGGTTGGCTCTCCGATAACCTGACCATCCACTGTGACCGTGACTTGATCGCTGATGGCGAAGTTTCGTTCGACAGGCCCCTGCGACGCCTGAACATCAACTACGTTTGCCACTGCGATTGCGCGCACCTCCGGAGGTTCTGGAACCTCCGGAAAAACAAGAAACTCCTGTAGCGCCGCGACGGTCGGTATAATGGCAACGCCACTCGCAAGAGCAATCAATCCCGGTACGCCGGACTCGCTGCCCACGGCAGCAAACCCCCTGGCGGGATTCGCAAGCGGATTCACGCTGGACCCTGTTCGATCGCCTCCCGGACCGTCTGGATTATAATTGGGAAAATAGATCTGAAAGACCTGCTGAATCAGAGCCTTTGCGCTTTGAATATCCGCGAGCGTTTTCAACTGATCAACGGCGGAGACCGGCTGGCCCGCACCAAGCGGCGAAACAACCGTCACGAGTCCAGACTGAGACACCACCCGGATCAGATCGCCGGTTGCCTTGTCGTACAGATGAAACGATCCGGTCTTTCCGTCTGGCTCCTTGAGCACGGAGAACTTGCTCGGCCCATCGTCCGCCGCGATTTCGACCAAAACAGCTGTGCCCCGGATGCCCATCGTGGCCACGGGTGTCTCGACGCGCATGTTTCCGAATTTGGCGGTATGACCGGCAACCAGGGTAATGGTGCCCTGCACCAGACTTAAAAGCGACGAGTTAGATGATCCATTCGGATCATACGTCATCTCGTCCAGAACAATGCGCGCATTGGACGCAAGACCCAGAGCCGTACCATCAACGAAACTAATTCCAATCGTGGTATCAGGCCCGGTCTGGATGACATCGCCTTTGAGAAGTCGGTCGCCCTGCTTCAATTCGACAGGAACGCCATTCCGGGTAATCACCGCGCTGCCGCTCATCTTGACGACATTGCCAACGGCAGGCACCGCACTCGCGATGTCGTCCGCTTGAGCGAACTGGACCCTCGCCGTCATCGCCTCAACGACCCGTCCCGAAAGGCTTGCTCCTTCCGGTGACATCAATGTCGCACGATGCTCGCCTTTGAAATACTCTGGAATGGTGACGCTTTCCGTGTCGCTCAAAATGACCAGATCTATGCCAACGCGATTGTAGCTTCCAGAGAACAGAAGTTCAGCGCCAATAAAAGTAGACGCATGACTCTCCTCGGGCGCTTCATCGCTCGTCGCGAACACAAAGCTGTCCGCGACTGATAGCCCGGAGAAGTCTTGCGTGATGGCGTTGTTCATACGGGTTCTGGTGCCTCGACTCCACGTTTCCTTAGCTACAGTGACGCTGCTTCGCCTTGGGCCATAGCACGGTCAGAAATCCGTCTTGTTTTCTGCTCGCTGCCGTTCTTCTTCGATACGTTTGCCGCGCTTCCGAGAGCCGACGCCAATGCTTCATTGACCTCCGTCATCCGGCCGAGCTTGATCAGCGCTTCTGCGAGGCTCTTGAAGGTTTCGGGCATATCCGGTTTCAGCCGGATGACCTCGCGATAAGCGCTGGCCGCATCCCGATACTGTTCCAACGACTCACATGATTTCGCGAGACAGACCCAAGACTTGTAAGCATCCGGCCTGACCGTCGTCAGGGTCTTGAAGAGCCGCTTTGCTGCAATGTGATCGCCCTTGTTGGCAAAGAGCTGCCCAAGGCGATGAATGGCGTCGGCATTCTTCGGCTCGATATTGAGAATTTCCCGATATCCCCGCTCAGCTTCCACAAGCTTGCCCGCCTGATGGAGGTTGGTCGCCTGAACGAGCACCTCGGGAACAGTTCGCGGATCAATCTTGCCGCCAAGGTTCACCCCATTCTTCGTTCCGACGACGGTGCAGCGAATCCGCCGCTCCTTCACACCGAATGAATACTTGTAAGGTTCATTACCGCGGAGGAAATCGTACTCGGTAAAGCCGTTGGCAATAGCGTAGCGAATGCTGTGCGCGTGAAGGATCACACCCGGAGGTAGGCCGTCGAAGGTTTCATCTCGTCCCGTCATGTAGAACAGGAATGAACGCTTGCGCGAGTCCATAAGCGTGGCGAGGGCCGCCAGCGGCCGATCTTCTTTCCAGAGCGTCGGAAGATACAGAAGGTTCGCGTGAAAGCTGCGCGTCAGCATTGCCCGATTTGAGCGCACCAATGTCTGCGTGAGATTGCCCTTTCGCGGCTTCCATTTCGTCTCCCAGAACTGAAGCAGCGTATTGAGATCCCGTTCGACGGTTTCAGGGGTCGCCACGGTGATGCGGTATTCTCCCCCCGCATCGACCTGCCTGAGCAATCGTCTGATTTTCTGTCTGGTATTGGTGCTCAGCGCATTAAGATAGGAATCCCAATCCGGTGGTAGAACCGCGAAGGGACACAGGCTGTTGTCGATCCCGTCTACCTTTCCGACGCGGCTTAACTCGCTGGTCTGAAAGCTGGACTTTGGAAAATGCGCCAGCAAAAGACGCATCCGGGGTTCAGAAACGCGAAAATTGTCGAAATTCAGACGCGACCAGTTCATCTGCTTCAAGCATCGGGCGAACGCCGGGATCGCGAGATGCTCAGCGCCCGGCGCGCACAGGAGCCCCGTATAGTCCGCTGAGAAATTTCCGGCCATATTCAGTTCATTGTGAATACGCCCGTTCTCCGTCTTGGTCTGAATTCGCATGGGAAGAAATGCGACGTACGGCGCGTCCGCCTTGCTCTCGGCCTTCGCCGCAAGAACGAACCATGGGCTGGCGATCTGCCTGAGCCGGCACGAAAGCCACTTCCAGGACATGAATAACTGCGCATCCGGATCCGCGTCATAAATGGCGTTCCAGTTATCCTCCAGCTTCGCGAAATCAGCCAGCGTCTCTATGACCTCGATGCGCATCATGTAACCTCGCTTGCGAATTCACTGTTCTCGTTGCTCTGGTCCCTGCAACACATCATTCAATCCATGCGGCCTCATCGCTCCCTGAAGGCTCGCAACATGCTGTCGTGTATCGGCTTGACGATGTACTGAAAGAACGTCCTTTCCGATGTCTTGATGTAGACCTCCGCCGGCATGCCTGGCGTAGGGCTAAAGCCGGGAATGGCCGCCGCCTCCTCGGTGTTCAGCTTGACGCGCACAATGTAGATGTCTGTCGGTCCCATCTGCTGCGATTTCCGTTCGTCAGCCAGCGTGTCCGCTGAGAGATAGATCACTTCGCCCGAGACCATCGGCGTGATGCGCTGGTTCATAGCGGTCAGTCGAAGCGTCGCATGCTGCCCATGCTTGACGCTGTCGATGTCCTGCGGTCGCACGCGCGCTTCTATGATGAGTTCATCCTTGAGCGGAAGAATCTCCATGATGCTTTTTCCCGGCTCGATCACTCCGCCCTGTGTGTGATATCTGAGCTTGACGACGACGCCCTTGACTGGCGCTGTGATGTGAACGCGATCGAGAACGCCCTTCGCGCTGAGCATTCGTTCGCGCACATCGACCAGTTCTCCCCGAACTTCATGCATCTGTTCGACCGCGGTTTTGATTGCGGTCTTCTTGACACCATTGATCTGCTCAAGCGCCCGCGCGATGCGCTCCTTGGCATCACCAATATCGCCCATGATCCGGCCAACCTCTCCTTCGAGGTTCGCTTGAGTGCGCTGCAGGATCAGAAGTTCTGGTTTTCTGACCAGTCCGGTCTTGAGCAGGTACTCTTTCGTTTCAACTTCTTCTTCGATGAATTTGATCTGGCGGCGAACGCCGTCCAACTGCACCTTGGATCCCTGAATTCTCTCATTCAGCGCGTTAATGCCCTCGTTGATACCGGCGATGTCGCTGTTCATATTGTTTCGCCGAGCCGTAAACGTCAGTCTTTGGCTTTCGAGAATTTCCTTCACCTCAGGACTATCAGAGCTAGTCAGTTCTTCGGGGAACGTAATCTCGGGTTGCTCACGCATTTCAGCGTGGAGTCGAGCGTCTATCGCGGTCAATCGGGTGCGGCGCAGGAACAGCCTCCGCAGTTCGGCTTTCGGCGCGGTGCTGTCTAACTCGACTAATAGCTGCCCTTTCTCGACCACATCGCCTTCACGCACGTGAATATCGCGAATGACACCGCCTTCCAGATGCTGAATGATCTTGTTCTGCCCCGTCGCAACGAAGACGCCAGATGCGACCACCGCACCGGCTATCGGCGCCGTGTTGCCCCACACGCCAAAACCCATCACCATGCCGGCCATCACGATCACGCCCGCGATCGTGGGAAACCGTGTTGATCGCGGAAGCGAGTCGTACCACGTCGCCGTGGCAACCGGCGTTGGTACAGCGAGCTCTTTCCCAGACATCTCCGCACCTCAATGGTCAGTTCGTCACTTCGAGTCCGCCATCGTCTAAACAGCGTCCTCCGCTAGGAGTTCAATATCGGCGGCCCATCGCCTGAACCGCCGGATCCATTCGGCTTCCGCCCGGTAATCATCGGAATGATGTCGTCGCGGGTTCCGAACGCCTTCACCGACCCGTTATTAAGAATCATGATCTTGTCGACGCTCATCAGCAGCGCCGCGCGCTGCGTAATGGTCACGACGGTGATCCGCTTTTCCTTGGCGCGAATGAGCGCCTTGGCAAGTGCCCGCTCGCCGTTCGCGTCAAGATTGGAGTTTGGTTCATCGAGCACCATGAGGCGCGGGTTTCCGTAGAACGCGCGCGCCAGCCCGATCCGCTGCCTCTGTCCGCCAGACAACGGGCTTCCGTCCATGCCGACAATGGTTTCATAGCCTTGAGCGAAACTCGATATCATCTCGTGAACATCGGCGGTTTCGGCGGCATCGAATATGTCGGCGTCAATCGCATCCTCGCGCATGCGTGCGATGTTTGCCTTGATCGACGCCGGAAAAAGCTGAACGTCCTGTGGCAGGTAACCGACGCTTTCGCCGAACTGGCGGGAATCCCAATTCCGGAGATCCATCATATCGAGGCGGACGTTGCCCGCCGTTGGTATGATGGAGCCCACCAGCATACGTGCGAGCATCGTCTTTCCTGTTCCGGAGTCGCCCACAATGGCCAGCGATTCTCCCGGTTCAAGCTGGAAGCTGATGCCGTTCAGAATGACCTTTTTGGTCGGCGGCGGCACGTAGAGAATCCGCTCCACGCTCAGATGGCCCTGGGGGCGCGGTAAGCGCAGCCGGTCGAAGTTCAGCGGCGAATTTTGCAGCAGCGTTTTCACGCGCCCATAGGCCGAACGCGCCTGCACGAAGCCGCGCCAGCCTTCGATCGTGCCTTCGAGCGGAGCCAGCGCCCTGCTTGCCACGATTGAAGCGGCGATGATCATGCCGCTCGTCAACTGGCTTTCCAGCGCAAGCCACGCGCCCCAGCCCAGGATCGCGATCTGGGTACATAGACGCAGAAACTTGGATACTCCGGTCATGATGATGTTGAGGTCTTGCCCGGCGACCTGGGCCTTCAGCGATTGGACGGTTTCCTGCCCCCAGATCTGCACGCCCTCCGGGATCATTCCCATCGCATTAATGACCTGTGCATTGCGCGCCATCGCCTCAGCTTGAAGGTTGGCGCGGGTTCCGAACGCATTCGCGCGCGTGAACGGGACTGCGGTGATCCTCTGATTGAGCAACGCGACGCCCATCAACGCCACACCCGCTGCCAGAACGATCAGACCGAGCTGCGGGTGAATAAGAAACACAACTGCGAAGTAGACAGGAGCGACCGGTGCATCAAACATGGTCAGCAGGACAGGCCCGGTGATAAACGCTCGCAGATGCTGGAGGTCCGCCAGCGTCTGGAACTCCCGGCTCGAACCTCCTTGTGCGGCTCTCGCCGCGGCACTGAGGACAGGTCCGCCGAGCTTGGCTTCTGTCTCGACTGCAACACGCATCAGAATGACACGCCGCATCATGTCCATCAGAACATGAGCGGCAATTGCGATGACAACAATTATCGTCAGCATGACAAGCGTATCGGTGCTTCGGCTCGTCATCACCCGATCCGACATATTGAAGAGATAGACCGGGATCGCCAGAACCAGAAGATTGACGGCAACAGAGAAAATTCCAACAGTCACAAGATTGCGCCGTGCGCCGGCAAGCCCTTTGCCCAGCACATCGCGGAATTCCCTGTCGCTTGAACGTTTATGCAACGGCTGGGAGCCACCGCCGCCGCCGCCACCGCCCCCTCCGCTGCCATTGGGAGGATCGCCGCCCCCGCCGCCTGTCGCAACCGCCGGAAGCGAGGCACCGTTGCCGGTGACCGAACTTTTTCCCGGCGCTCGACTCTCGACTTCCGGACTCGGTGGATTCTTCGCTGTCGCTGGCAACGGATGAGCATCCGGCCGCCTGGCGGTGCCATCCGCAGCCAGCAAGACCTGTTTGATCGCAGCGGCGGTGCCGGATTGATTGCCTCCCGGCGTTGCCGCTTCAGGAGGGATCACCGGGGAAGGATGATTGTCAGACGTATCTTCATGCCGAACTGGAAACGGAACAACCTCAGCCGAGTGCAGTTTCTCACGCTCCTCGTCGGTCAAATGGGTCGGCGAGCGACCATCGTCATCAAACTCGTTTTCGCTGCCCCGAGCCATTCCCCCAACCTCCGCCAAATTGCCACGTTCAACTCAAAGTTCCGCACTTTCTCTATCGGCTACTAGTGCATGACGCTCGCAACGGGATCTTCGTAGACAGGCGTCGGCGTCACCGTCAGTGCCGTCTGCGCTTCCTCTTCGCTGCTATCGATGAAAGCCACAAGTTCCGGGACCAGCGACTGCACATCGCCGTTCAGCGCGTTATCGTTGTCTGTCGGCAGCAGGTTGGCCTGGACGAGAATCGTATCGCCATACACCTCGCCGTTGACGTAGGTATTTGTCGCGCCGACATCGACGATCGCAGCGTCGTTCGTGAGAAGATTCTTGCCGCTTGTCACCGACTGCGTGTCGGGGCCGTCCGGGTCGCGAGCCAGCGCCGCCGCCGACGGCGGATCGAGAAATTGCATGACAATATTGACGTCTGTGACGATGTTGGTCTGCCAGATCGCGTTGACGTCGTAATAGTCGCCTGTGATGTAAAGCACATTGAAAACACCGCCGGAGCCGTCGACGAACTTTCCATAGGACGGATCGAGACTGGTCGCACCGTTTTCTACCGCAGTGACGAGGCTATTCAGGTCGTCATCCATTGGCAGGAAATTGTCGTCACCGAAGCTCTCGATCGTTGCCGTGTTGGTCAATTCGTTCTGACCCGACACGACGGACTGCGACGGGTCGCCACCGTCTGCGAACATCTTGATCAGGTCGTTGTTCAGCAGGATATTGTTCTG
>JAGVII010000013.1 GCA_020056155.1 Afipia sp. | reverse complement strand
CCTCTTTGATGTGCAGGCGTTTAGGAGAGCGACCATGACCAAGGCCACTTTGACCATCAGCAGCAAGAACTACTCGTCATGGTCGCTGCGCGGCTGGCTGCTGACCAAATTCTCGGGGCTCGAATTCGATGAGATCGTCACCGCGGCGGACGATCCATCGGCGCGGGCCGAAATCCTGCTGCTGTCGTCCTCGATCCTGGTGCCCTGCCTGCGCCATGAGGGCGCGACCGTATGGGACACGCTGGCGATTGGCGAATATCTCAACGATCTCATGCCTGAAGCGGGTTTATTGCCACCCGAGCGGATCCCGCGGGCGCATTGCCGATCGATCTGCGGCGAGATTCACTCCGGCTTCACCACGCTGCGCTCGTCGCTGCCGGTCAATATCAAGGGGCACTTTCCCGGCTTCAAGGTCTGGTCGCGCGCGCAGGCCGACATCGACCGGGTCTGTGCGATCTGGAGCGATTGCCTGGAGAAATCCGGAGGCCCGTTCCTGTTCGGGCACCGGTCGATGGCGGACGCGATGTACGCACCCGTGGTGACGCGCTTCCTGACCTATGACGTACAGATCGGCCCGTCGCTGGCGAGCTATGCAAAACGGGTGATGAGCCTCCCCGAAATGCAGGAGTGGGTCGAGGCCGCGCGGCAGGAGCCGGCGGAAATCGAAGAACTCGAGGTGGAATATTAGGCAGGGTTGGTACGCAACTGCCTGATTGCTGGGCCGGCTTCGGCGAAGCGCGGCGGGTACTCCCATGCCCTGTCGGCGCGGGCCGGCCGGGCACTAAGCCGTTGCTGCATCATGGTCTGCGTCGAATCCTCCACAGACTCAGCCACATCTTTCACTGCGTAAAACTTCGTCACATCGTGACGGCCTGCGATGCGTTCGCTGGCGTGGAATTCGCATGATGCATTGCAGAAGCAACTGCGCCGGCGCGCGTCGCCCGGATTGGAGGATGCTATGAATATACATGCTGCGGTCGGTTCAAAGTGGTCTGGTCTCACGCGCCCGAACGGCGATCCCCTTCGCCTGAATACTCAGAGTTTCGTGGCCATCGATCGCCACAAGGATACGACATACGAGCCGACATATCGTCCGCAGGCGCTCTACAGCCGCGCGAATGAAGGCTTTCATGCGAATAATGAAACCTTCCTCCTCCATGAGGTCGCGACAAATCTGCCGATCTACCTCCCGGATACTGGCCCCACCGATTTTCACCTTCATCTTCCACCGGGCGGTTTCCAACTCGTGCTGGTCACGTCGGGGATGTTCACCTTCGATTACGACGGGCGCTTCTACAATGTCGGCCCTGGTGCTGTGATGCTGCAAAGCGCGATCGTGCATCGCCAGCTGTTCTACACCTGGTCGGGATTGTCGACTGACGAGAATCTGAAGACGCCGCAGACGGTGGCGCCGGATCCGATCTCGATGGGCTACTCCGGAAAGTTTCTCGAAGCCTTCATCACCGATCCGACGACCTTTCCCAACCCAACGATTGTGGGCCCGGATCAGATCAACGAAGACGAAACGCCGCGAGTGGCCTGGAGCCATCCTCTGCATGATCGACCGTCCGACGCAGGCTTCTGGCTTCAGGACCCGCTGGCGCTGGATGCGCTCTTCAGGCCGCTGACTGATACTCTGATCAAATCGGCCATGCCTGTTTATGTGCGCGATATTGGAATCGAGGTGCCGAGCGGTCATCTCGTCACCGGTCACATCATCGCAACCGACCCGCGCCGCCACTCGCTTTTGCCGAAAAGCACCTCGGCAACGGCGGACACGGCCTCTCTCGCAAAAGGCGAGGTTGTTATCTATCGTGTCATTCGCGGCACGGCGGAATTCAAGGACAGTGCGGGCAAGATTTTCGAGCTTGCGGCCGGCGATGTGGTGACCGCGAGCAAGAACACGGTCACTCTCGTTGGTGTCGGCGAAAATACGCAAGTCCTGCGGCTTGGCCTCCTGAAGGGTATGGAAAATCTTTGTAGTTGGACGCCGACGCAGCGTGACGAGATTGACGGCCTGGCCGGTCAAATCATCACGCGGAAGGATGTTCGTCCCCTGCGAACCGAAGGCCAGCCGGTCGGCTACTTGTACAAGTAAGCGACTGGAGGCGGCGCCATCGCACCTAAAACCGCACAAACGCGGACGTCGCCCTGTAGCGTTTCGCGCGGCGGGTGTTTAAGTTTTCCCGGTTAATAGACCGGGGGAACACAGATGCCGACACGCGCACGCGTTGAAGAATTCATTGCAGTGGTCGAGAGCGGCGATCACGCCGGCGCCATCGAGCGCTATTACACCGAAGACGCCAGCATGCAGGAGAACACGTCGCCGCCACGGGTGGGCCGCGACGGGCTGGTGGCGCATGAGCGCGGTATCCTCGCGCAAATGAAGGAAGTTCGTTCCAAGGCAAAGGTGTCGGTGGTGGAGGGCGATCACGTCATGATCCACTGGAACTTCGATCTTGTCGGTCTCGACGGCAAGATCCGCCATGTCGATGAAATCGCCATGCAGGAATGGCGCGGCGACAAAATATTCCGCGAGCGGTTTTTCTACAGCGCGGCGAAGGCGTGAGGCTTTCGCGCCTCCCGTATGCCCAGAGGTCATGCGAGTGACGACGATGTCTCGCTTGACGCCGTGATCCGCATGCTGACAGATGGCGAAACTGCCGCTGGAATCGGTAGAAAAGAAGAGCGCCAAGCGCTCCACGTGGAAACGCCGGGATATGGACGCACCTCACGCGGAGTCAGCCGCGAAGAAAAGGATCGATGAAACATCGATCCGCTATGAAGGCTGGCCGATCGTCGGAGTCTGCTTTCTGGTTGCGACATTCGCTTGGGCCGCCGGCTTTTACGGTCAGGGTGTCTATCTTGCCGAACTGCAACGCCTTCATGGCTGGCCGGCGTCGCTGATTTCCACCGCAACGACCGTCTACTATCTGGTCAGCGCAGTTCTGGTCGTATTCGTCAGTGAAGCGATCCGCACGCTGGGGCCGCGCCGTCTCCTGATCGTCGGCATCGTCGCGATCGCCGCCGGGACCGCGCTGGTTGGGCAGGTGACATCGCCGTGGCAACTGTATGCCGCCTATGCGCTGATCGCGTTCGGCTGGGCGGGGACAAGTCTGGCCGCGATCAACAACACGCTGGGACTGTGGTTCGACAAGCGGCGCGGCATGGCCATCAGCCTCGCGCTGAACGGAGCGAGCTGTGGCGGCGTCTTCGGCGTGCCGCTGCTGGTCGGCGCTATCGGCAAGTTTGGCTTTCCCGCAACGTTGACCGGCGCGGCGCTGGTGATCGTCGCGGTGGCGGTTCCTGCCGTTCTGATCTGGGTCGGTCAGCCGCCCAAGCGCACGCTGCCGCCGGCCGGTGCGTTCGCCACGGCACCAGCGCCTGCCGTGCAGTCGATCGCGCAGATACGCCGCGCCGCGTTCGGCAGCCTCCCGTTCTGGACCATCACCGTGCCGTTTGCGATGCTTATGATCGCGCAGGTCGGTTTCATTGTGCACCAGATTTCGTTTCTTGATCCGATCATGGGCCGCGAGCGCGCAAGCATCGCTGTGGCGCTGATGACGGTGATGGCCGTGGTGGGGCGGGTGCTATTCGGATTCGTCGTTGACCGGATGGATCAACGCAAGGCCGCGGCGGTGTCGGCGATCAGCCAGGCCATGGCGCTGATCGTTATGGTCAATACCCGAAACGAAGTGACATTATTTACCGCCAGCGCGGTGTTCGGATTTTCCGTTGGCAACATGATCACGCTGCCGACGCTAATCGTGCAACGGGAGTTCAGCGCAGCGTCGTTCGGCGTACTGGTCAGCCTGGTAACGGCGATCTGTCAGTTCACCTATGCGTTCGGGCCAGGTATCGTCGGCCTGCTGCGCGATGCCTTCGGCAGCTACGCCGTGCCGTTCTATGCCTGCGCCGCGCTCCAGCTGATCGCCGCCGCCATCGTGCTGGTGCGGGGGAAAAATCCCTAGACCGCCCATCAGACTTCGCGTTCTCGCAACAAAGCCTCGACATCCAGCCGACGCGTGAACATCGCCAGCGTCCCATCAGGCTGTCGCGGCCACTCGGCCTCGGGGCGGTCGCGATAAAGTTCGACGCCGTTTTCGTCGGGATCGCGTAGATAAAGGGCTTCACTGACGCCGTGATCGCTTGCACCATCGAGCGCAATCCCGGCGGACAGCACACGATGCAGCGCGTCTGCCAGCGCGGCTCGTGTCGGATACAGGATCGCGGTGTGGAACAGGCCCGTTGTGCCGTCCGGCGGCGGCTTGCCGCCCTTGCTATGCCAGGTGTTGAGGCCAATGTGGTGGTGATAGCCGCCCGCGGAAATGAATGCAGCTTGATCGCCATAACGCTGCATCAACTCGAATCCGAGCACGCCCTGATAAAAGCCGAGCGCGCGATCAAGGTCCGCCACTTTGAGGTGGACATGGCCGATGCGCGTGCCTGCGATCACCGGCTTGAACGATGCTGTGGCTGCCATGCTGGTTTCTCCGGGCATGCGAGGTCTTCTCATGCTACGATGAATCTCTCGCGGATGTAGGAGCGGGTCCGCCACGGCACAAGGTCGGAGGTTTCGCCCTCGGGCAATTCGACTTCAAAAGTGTTGAGCGTCATCGACACCAGCGCGTAGTAGCCGAGCAGCCCGACAAGTTCGACCACGCCCGTTTCGCCGAGCATCTCGACGGCTTGTCGTAGAGCAGCTTCGGGACCCTGCAGTTTTCGTGAAGTGACTCACTGAACTCGTAAACCAGTTGCGCTTTCGGATCGTCGAAATCCGGAACGTGACGGTGGTTGATCGCGTCGATGATTTCTGAATCGAGTCCTGCCGCCAGTGCCAGCTTCTTGTGTGCGTACCATTCGAACTGCGCGCTCCAGTGCCGGGCGGTCACCAGAATTGCGAGTTCTGATAGAAGCGGCCCAAGGGTGGT
>JAGVII010000548.1 GCA_020056155.1 Afipia sp. | reverse complement strand
GCTTGCTGACCGAGTAGCCGCCGTACAGCCCGGCGACGATCACGCACAGCAGGAAGAACGCCTTGATCTGGAAGCCGAATGCCGGATCGGGATGGAGCAGACCCCAGATCAGCCCGGCGGCGAGGAAACCATTGTAGAGCCCCTGATTGGCGGCGAGGATCGCCGTGGCTTGCGCCTTTTCGATGGTGTTGCCGAATGTCGCCAGACCTTTCGGCTTGGTCCAGAGAAACATTTCAAGCACCAGGAAATAGATGTGCAGCGCTGCCACCAGCGCGACCAGACCATCGGCAATCAAGCTCATCGCAATCTCCCCCAGAAAGAGGGAAACCTAGCAGCAAGCGCGGCGATTGCCGAGACCTTGGAGTTGTCGGAAAACGGAAAGACTTCCCGGATCGCCACAGCCATGATGGCTGAAATTCACGATCACGGAAGCCGGATATGCCAGCGACGCAACCACAGCGATTTCATTTCGACCGGCTGGACACGCCGATCGGCACCGCCTTGCTCGTCACCGACGACCAGGGCTTCCTGCGCGCGCTCGACTGGAGCGATTATGAGGCGCGATTGCATCGCCTGCTGCGGCGGCACTACGGCGACTATGTTCTGGAGGCGGCATCTGCTCCGAGGGACATCGTCGTAGCGCTCACTGGCTACTTCGCGGGCGATCTCGGGCAGTTGAAAAGTATCAAATGGCGGACGAACGGCACGGACTTCCAGCGCAAGGTGTGGAGCGGGTTGCAGAAAATCCGCGCCGGCAGAACATCGAGTTATGGGGCGTTCGCAACGCGGCTGAACGTGCCGAAGGCAGCCCGCGCCGTCGGGCTCGCCAACGGGGCGAACCCCGTCAGCGTCGTGGTGCCGTGCCATCGCCTGATCGGCGCCGATGGTTCGCTGACCGGCTATGGCGGCGGCCTTGCGCGGAAAGAATGGCTGCTCGCCCATGAAGGCGCGGCGTTCAAGCGCCTTCCGGAATGATCCGGACATGATCCTGCGAAATTCAAGGATCATGCCGGTCAATGCTGCAGCAAGCGGGATCAGCCCCCTCTCCCCGTTGGGGAGAGGGGTGGGGTGAGGGGCTCTCAATCCGTCGATAGAGCGTACGCCCTCACCCGATGCACTTCGTGCATCGACCTCTCCCCACGGGAGAGGTAAACCTGCGTCTCGCTCCGATATAACACAGATGATTCCGGCCCTAGCTTTGAGCGTTCAGCAGCCTGCCGACGGTGCGGTCGATTTCGTCATATGCACCCTCGCCGGCATGACTGTAAACGATGCGGCCGGACTGATCGACGATGTACTGCGCCGGCCAGTACTGATTGTGCCAGGCATTCCATGTCGCCGAGTTGTTGTCCTGCGCGACCGGATAGGTGATGCCGTGCCGCTTCAGCGCGGCTTGCACGTTGCTCGTCGAACGCTCGAACGGAAATTCCGGCGTGTGCACGCCGACGATGACGAAGCCCTTGTCCTTGTACTTGGCATACAGCTTCGTGACGTGTGGCAGCGTGTTGACGCAGTTGACGCAGCCATAGGTCCAGAAGTTCACCAGCACGACCTTGCCGCGCAGGCCTGCCATTGTCAGCGGGGCAGAGTTTTGCCAGTTGCTGAGGCCGGTGAATTCAGACGCTGCGGTTTTGGCTTCGGCCACCGTTGTGGTTGCGCCTGCGTCATCGCTGCGGCCGGGCAGGGTCGAAGCGATCAGCGCGAGCGCGACAACCGGAATGCTCATGATGGACAGGCGCATGGAAATCTCCTTTGGCGTTACAGGCCGGTCTGGCCATTGGGATAAAACTGGGTCAGCCACGCCACGGCGAGCGTGTCGTACTGAAAGTAGGTCGCTGCGGCGAAGGCGATCACGATCACGCCGAATCCCTGCTGCAGCCGCGGAGCGATGCGCGCGAGACTGCGCACGCGCGCTGTGACCGCCTGCCCGCCATAGGCAATCAGCAGCATCGGGATCGCGGCGCCGATGGCGTACGTCACCAGCAGCAGCGAGGCCCATGCGGTGTCTTTCGAGGTTGCAATGACCGTCAGGATCGAGCCGAGCACCGGACCGGCGCAGGGCGTCCACACCAGGCCCAGCGTGGTGCCGAGAATGAATCCGCCGAGCAGGCCCTGGCGGTCGCGCGGCGTGGCGTCCCGTTGCGTCAGGCCGGCGAGCCGGATCGACAGCCATTCGAACGGCGCAGGCCAGATCATCAGCAGCCCGAAGATCGCAAGCAGAACGGCCGCGGCGTCGCGCAACACACTCGGATCAAAATCGAAAATGCGCGTCAGTGCGCTGAGCGCGAGCGCGACAACCGAGAATGCGAGCACGAACCCCGCGGCGATGAACGCCGGGCGAAGCCTGCTGGTTTGCCCCATCGACGCGCCGAGCAGGATCGGCAGCACCGGGAGTGTGCAGGGGGCCGCAATGGTGACGACGCCGGCCAGCGCCGCGAGAGCAAGATTGAACACGATTGAGGTCCGCCGAAATTCTAAAAGCCACCGCGCGCATGACCGCGCGGCCGCTGGATGGGTTCGGTGGAGTCTTCGAGGAGGGCGGCCGGGATGTTACCGGCGCGCGGCGTCACGTGTTCGTGACGCTGGCGTGAGCGGAGATCACGCCGCGGAGGAGGCCGTCAGCGTATGAAAAAGCGCACTGGCACGGTGAAACTTGCGGAGCTCTGCGTCATTTCAGGCGGAAACGACGGCAACGGCTGGGCGCGGCGGATCATCGCCATGGTTTCGCCATCGAGCGTCGCCGAACCGGACGATCTGGAGAGCCGTGCACCCAGCACGCTGCCGTTGCGGCTGACAGTGAAGCTCAACATGGCCACGCCCTGTTCTCCGGCGGCTTTCGCGGCTGACGGATACCGTTTGTGGCGCTGAAGATGTGCCGAGAGGATGCCGTTGTAGCTCGCGCGCGCGGCCTGCGCAGCGCGCGGCGTTGCCGTGGTCCGCGGCGCGGGATTGTCGGTCGGCTTCTTCGGCTTATGGACGACGGGCTTCGACTTCTTCTTCACCGGCTCCGGTTTGGGCTTCGGCTTCTCCGGAGGCGCTACGACTTCGGCCTTTTCCTGCAGCGGCGTCGGCGCGATCTGTTCCTCGACAACCTCGGGCTGCTTTTCAGGCTCGGG
>JAGVII010000832.1 GCA_020056155.1 Afipia sp. | reverse complement strand
GGGCGACCGCCTCGGATTTGACCCCTGGCTGCACACTTCGGCGGCAGCGGAGCGTCTCGCCAAGGCCTGCGAAAAGGCCGGCGCGGAACTGGTCGCCGTTGACGGCAATCCTGTCGATGCGATCTGGACGGATCGCCCCACCCCGCCGCTCGGCGCGGTGAGAATTCATCCGGGGCAATTCGCTGGCGAGAGCGAAGGAGACAAGCTCGCGCGGATCCGCACGGAGATTGCCAGGCTCGCCATCGATGCGCTGGTGCTGTCGGATTCCCATGCGGTGGCGTGGACCTTCAACATTCGCGGCGCCGACGTCGCACATACGCCGCTGCCGCTGTCCTACGCGCTGATCCCGAAAGACGGCCGCGCCACGATTTTCATCGATCACCGCAAGCTCTCGAACAGCGTGCGCGATCATCTCGAAAGGAACGCGGGCGTCGAAGATCCGGAGGCCCTGACTCTGCGGCTTGCCGAACTGGCGCAGACCGGGGCGGCGATCGGCCTCGACACCGCGACCGCCGCCGACGCACTGAGCCGCCTGATCGCCGCGGAAGGCGGCAAGGCGGTGCGTGTGTCGGACCCGGTCGCGATGCTCAAGGCGGTCAAGAACTCCGCCGAGATCGCCGGCACCCGCGCGGCGCACAAGCGCGACGGCGCGGCGCTGGCGAAGTTTCTGGCGTGGATTGATCAGGAAGCGCCATCCGGCAAGCTCACCGAGATCGATGCCGTCGAGGCGCTGGAGACCTTCCGCCGCGAGACCGGCGCGCTGAAAGACGTCTCCTTTCCCACCATCTCCGGCAGCGGCCCGAACGGGGCCATCGTGCACTATCGCGTCACCCGCAAATCCAACCGCCGTATCGCGCCCGGCGACCTCTTGCTGATCGATTCCGGCGCGCAATACGAAGACGGCACCACCGACGTCACCCGTACCATCGCCATCAGCGAACCGACGGACGAAATGCGCGACCGCTTCACCCGCGTGCTGCGCGGGCACATTGCCATTGCGCGCGCGGTGTTTCCCGACGGCGTCAGCGGCGCGCAGATCGACGCCTTCGCGCGACAATTCCTCTGGCACGCCGGCATCGACTTCGATCACGGCACCGGTCATGGCGTCGGCAGCTACCTGTCGGTTCATGAAGGCCCGGCGCGGATTTCCAAGCTCGGCACCACGCCGCTGAAGCGCGGCATGATCCTGTCCAATGAGCCGGGCTACTACAAGACCAACGCCTTCGGCATCCGCATCGAGAATCTCGAACTGGTGATCGAGGCGAAGATCGACGGTGCGGAAAAGCCGATGAACGCGTTCGAGACCCTGACGCTCGCGCCGATCGACCGGCGGCTGATCGACGCCGACCGGATCAGCAAGCAGGAACTGCGCTGGCTCAACGCTTACCACGCGCGGGTGCGCGACGAGATTCGTCCATTGGTGGATGAAGCAACAAAAGTCTGGCTCGATGCCGCGACGGAGCCCATGACTCACCAGAGATGACACCAAGAGCACAACGCTGAATACAACCAAAAGAGTCCGGATAACGTGACCGATCCAAAAATCGCCGCCGTAAAGGCTGCAACCCCTGCTTCGTGGAAACTCCTGCTGATGCTGGTTGCGATGAACGGCCTTGCGCCGATCTCGCTCTACATTCTGGTCCCGGCGCTTCCGATCCTTGCGACGACGTTCGTCAGCGACGTCTCGGCCGTGCAGCTCAACGTGTCGCTGTTCATGGTCGGGTTGGCGATCTCCCAACTCGTGACCGGCCCGCTGTCCGACCGCTTCGGCCGCCGGCCCGTGCTGCTGGCGGGCCTCGGGCTCGCAGTGATCGCGACGGTCATCTGCATGTCCGCACAGACCCTGCCGCAGCTGATCGCGGGGCGCTTTCTGCAGGCGCTCGGCGGCGCCACCGGGATGGTGATGAGCCGCGCCGTTATCCGCGATCTGTATCCGCGCGAGCGAGTCGGCGGCATGCTCAGCCTCGTCATTGCCGTGATGATGATCGCGCAGCTTCTCAGCCCGTTGATCGGCGGCTTGCTGGAAACCAGCTTCGGCTGGCGCGCGATTTTCTATTTCATGGCGGCCACCTCGATCGCGATCACCATCGGCATCGCCCTCGGCCTGCCGGAAACCCGTCCGCTCAAAACGTCAACGGACGACAGCGGCTTCTTCAAGGACGTACGCGCGCTTTCATCCAGCCGCGTGTTCATCGGCTATGTGCTGTGCCAGATGCTGGCCTCCGCAATCATCTTCACCTTTGCGGGCGGCGGCCCCTACATCGTCGTCAATCAGATGGGCCGATCCACCGCCGAATACGGACTGTGGTTTGCGACATCCGGCGTGGCTTATCTGCTCGGCAATCTGGTGTCGGTGCGTCTGTCGCCGCGCTACGGAATCGACCGCATGATCTGGCTCGGGATCGCGCTTCAGATCGGCGGATCGATCATCAACGTCATCTGGGGCGTCACCGGCTTCAACCAGATGCCATCATGGCTGTTCGGCACCCACATGATCGTGATGTTCGGCAATGCCTTCGCCATGGCCAACGCATCCGCGGGCGCCATCAGCATCCGCCCGCAAGCCGCAGGAACGGCGGCAGGCGCGATGGGATTTCTGCAGATGGGATTCGGCTCGCTCTGTTCGCAACTCGGCGCATTTCTCGGCGGCCAGTTCGCGACACCGCTGCCGCTCAACATCGCGATCCTGATCATTTCAGCATCGTGCGCTGTGGTCATCGTGTTGCTGGTGCCGCGCACCCACGTCGCGGTGACGACCGAGAAGATTATCGAAGCGGAAGGCGAAGAGACGGGGCTTATTTAACGCCCGCTGACCAGCGCCAGCCATTCGTCTTCGGTGAGCACCTTGACGCCAAGCTTGTTGGCCTCGGCGAGCTTCGAACCAGCGCCCGGCCCGGCCACCACATAGTCGGTTTTCTTCGACACCGAGCCCGACGCCTTGGCGCCGAGACGTTCGGCGGTCGCTTTGGCTTCATCGCGGGTGAATTTTTCCAGCGATCCGGTGAACACCACGATCTTTCCAGCGATTGGCGAGTCGGTCTTCGCCTTCTCCGCGGGCTGAACCGTAATCTCGCTGAGCAGATCGTCCACCGCCTTGACGCTGTGCGGTTCGGCGAAGAACTCGACGATGGCGTTAGCCACGACGGTGCCGATGCCTTCGATGCCGTTCAGATCCTGATAGGCCTCGGACTCCGGCCCTTCGCCCGCCGCGATCATCGCCGCGCGGAAGGCCTCGACTGTGCCGTAGTGCCGCGCCAGCAGCTTGGCGTTGCCCTCACCGACATGACGGATTCCGAGCGCAAAGATAAAGCGATGCAGCGCGATGGTACGCCGCGCGTCGATGGCCGCGAACAGATTACGCACCGAAGTCGCGCCATAGCCTTCGCGGTCCGCCAGTTTCTTCTGCGCGCGCGCATCGCGCTTCTGCAAGGTGAAAATATCGGCCGGCGACATCACAAGACCGTCGTTGAAAAACTCCTCGATCTGCTTGTCGCCGAGCCCGTCGATGTCAAACGCGTTGCGCGCAACGAAATGCTTCAGCCGTTCCTTCGCCTGCGCCGGACAGGCCAATGAATTGGTGCAGCGGCGGACCGAATCCGGCCTGCCGGTCTTCGGGTCTCCCTCCCGCACGGCGTGGCTGCCGCAGGCCGGACACACCGTCGGAAATTGATACGGCTTCGCCGTCTTCGGCCGCTTGTCGAGCACCACGCTGACGATCTGCGGGATCACATCGCCCGCACGCTGGATCACCACCGTGTCGCCGATACGGATATCGACGCCCTCGCGGATCGGCTGGCCGTCGTTGCCGATGCCTTTAATGTAATCCTCGTTGTGCAGTGTTGCGTTCTGCACCACCACGCCGCCGACCGTCACGGGCGCGAGCTTCGCCACCGGCGTCAGCGCGCCGGTGCGACCGACCTGGATCTCGATGTCGTTAAGCACCGTGGTCGCCTGCTCGGCGGCGAACTTGTGCGCAATGGCCCAGCGCGGATTGCGCGAGACGAAACCGAGCCGTTCCTGCCAGTCGAGCCGGTCTACCTTGTAGACTACACCGTCGATGTCGTAGCCGAGCGTCGCACGCTTCTGCTCGATCCTGCGATAGAACTTCAGAAGCCCTTCCACATCCTTGCACAGCGTCGTCAGCGGATTGGTGACGAATCCCGCCTTATGGATCCATTCGATCATCTCGTGCTGGGTCTTGGCCGGCATCGCGCTCATTTCGCCCCAGGCGTAGGCGTAGAATTTCAGCGGCCGCGACGCGGTGATCGACGGGTCTTTCTGGCGCAGCGAGCCTGCGGCGAAGTTGCGCGGATTAGCGGCGAGTTGAATCCCTTCTTTCTCCGCGCGTTTGTTGAATCCAATAAAATCGCGTCCAAGAATATAGACTTCACCGCGAATTTCGCAGATAGCCGGAATGTTGTGGCCTTTCAGCCTGTGCGGAATGTCGGACATGGTCCGCACATTGGCCGTCACATCCTCGCCGGTGAAACCGTCGCCGCGCGTCGCGCCGCGCACCAGTTCGCCGTCCTCGTAACGCAGCGACAGCGAAAGCCCGTCGATCTTCGGCTCGGCGACGATGGCGGGAATCTCATCTTCGCCGAGTTTCAGAAAGCGCCGGACCCGTTCGACGAAATCGGTGACATCCTCGTCGCTGAACGCGTTGCCGAGCGACAGCATCGGAACGGAATGCGGTACCTTGGCGAAGCGGCCCGAGGGCGCGGCGCCCACTTTTTGCGACGGCGAGTCCCGCGTGACGAGTCCCGGAAACCGCGCCTCGATGGCGTCGCTGCGCTTTCGCAGTTCGTCATAGGCCGCATCCGAAATGGTCGGCGCATCGTTCTGGTAATAACGTTCGTTGTGACGTTCGATCTCAAGCGCGAGTCGCACCAGTTCGACCTTGGCCTGCGTCTCGTTCAGCTTGTCGACGGGGACGGGAGCTTTTTTTGCTTTGACAGCCATGACAACGAACTCACGCTGTCGCGGCTTTGAGCAGGCGTTCCGCCGCAGCGCGAGCCTCGGCGGTGATTTCCGCACCTGCCAGCATCCGCGCGATTTCCTCGCGGCGGTGATCCTTGGCCAGCGTCGCCACACGCGTCGCGACGCGCTTGCCCTTGTCGAGTGCGTCCTTGGAAATCAGCAAATGCTGATCCGCGCGCGCCGCCACCTGCGGCGCATGGGTCACGGCCATGACCTGAACTTTTTCGGCCAGCCGCGCCAGCCGCGCGCCGATGGCGTCGGCCACTGCGCCGCCCACGCCGGTATCGATTTCGTCGAACACCAGCGTCGGCGCAGAGCCGCGATCCGACAGCACCACCTTCAGCGCCAGCAGGAAACGGGACAGTTCGCCGCCGGACGCGACTTTCATCAGCGGACCCGGCTTGGTGCCCGGATTGGTCTGCACCCAGAATTCGACGCGGTCGAAGCCCTGCGGTCCCGGCGACGCGGGATCCGATTCAATTTGTGTCGAGAATTTCGCGCGATCCAGCTTGAGCGGACCAAGCTCGGCATTGACGGCCTTGTTGAGCTTCTCGGCCGACTTGTTGCGCGCGGCCGAGAGCTTTTGCGCCGCCGCGTCGTAAGCCTTGTCGGCGGCGATGGCGGCCTTTTCCAGAACCTTCAATTGATCCGCGCCCGCGTCGATCAGCGCGACATCCGAGGCATAGCGCTGCGCCAGCGCCGCCAGTCCATCCACCGGCGTCGAGTATTTTCGCGCCGCACCGCGCAGCGCAAACAGCCGCTCCTCGATGCGCTCGAGTTCGAGCGGATCGAAGTCGGCGGCGATCAGTGCGGCGTTGAGATGCTGGTCGGCCTCTTCCAGCGCGTTGATCGCGGC
>JAGVII010000003.1 GCA_020056155.1 Afipia sp. | reverse complement strand
GGAAACAGGTTCTTCCTGAAATAACCTCCGGCAACTGCAATCCGTAATCCATCAATCCCCGCTGCGAGCGACGGCATTACCGGCTCAACTGCGCGATCCACGCATGCAGCATCTTCAGCGTCCAGCCCCTGCATCGCATCATATGCAAGCGCCAGATCACGCGTGGTGCGGGCAAACGGCCCAAGATGATCGAAGCTGGAGACGAAGGGAAATGACCGCGCGCGAGACAGTCGCCCGTATGTCGGCTTCAGGCCGAAGATGCCGCAGAATGACGAGGGCACACGGATCGAACCATTGGTGTCGGAGCCCAGCGCCAGTGGGACCAGCCCGCCGCCGACTGCGCCGCCCGATCCGCCAGACGAGCCGCCCGTCATCCGGGTCAGATCATGCGGGTTGCGCGACGGACCATCATGCACATTTTCGCCGGTGAAATCGTACGCATACTCACCCATGTTGAGCGCGCCGACCAGGACCGCGCCCGCCGCCTCCATCCGCTCGATCAGTGTCGCGTCGCGTGATGCAGCCGTTCGATCACGGTTGATCCTGGAGCCCGCCCGGGTCGGCAAACCAGCGATATCAAAAAGATTCTTCACCGCGAACGGCACACCCGCGAGTGGACCGGCCTTTCCGCCATTCGCAATCGTCGCGTCAAGCCTTCGGGCCGTCGCGCGTGCCCGCTCTGCGAGAGTGTCGGTAAAAGCGTTCAGTTTGACGTCGGCGGATTCGATCCGGACCAATGCATGATTGGTTACGTCAAGCGCCGACATCCTGCGCGAGGAGACAATATCGGCGATCGCTGAGGCAGAGGACCATTCGATATCAGGCATCATGACAGCTTCAGGCTTCATAGATGCTTGCCGGTTCAATCTCGTCGGGCAACGGAAACTCCTGAACCATTCGCGCCATCCTCAGTGAAACATCGAGGTTTGCGCGGACAGCCGGCTTCCATGCCGGCTCGATACTCAACTCAAGCGCAGCAGCTGAAGCATCGATAAAACTATCCAACGGGTCTGAAGATGACATTGCGATCTCTGTTTAAAAGCGTTTCCTCAACTCACACCAAGCGGCGGATGCGGGATTGCGGACAACAGTTCACGCGTGTAGGCATCCTGCGGCGCATCCAGCACAGCCTCGGTCGCTCCCTGCTCCACGATTCGTCCGCTTCGCATCACAATGACACGATCGCAGAGGAGACGCACCACATTCAGATCGTGCGATACGAACAGATAGCTCATTCCCATCGATTGCTTGAGATCCTGCAGCAGATTCAGAACCACGGCCTGCACGGAGACGTCGAGGGCTGCGGTCGGCTCATCAAGAATGATCAGATCGGGTTTTAGCGCTATCGCCCGCGCGATACCGACGCGCGCCTTCTGGCCCCCCGACATCTGATGCGGAAAGCGATCCAGCAGGGACAGTGGCAGCCCAACCTGACGGGCCAGTTCCTCGCACCGGGCCCGCAGCGCCGCACCGCCCTTGATGTCCCCCAGTTGCATAATAGGATCGGCGATGGCCCGCGCCGCCGTGAACCGCGGATTGAGACTGTCGGTCGGATCCTGGAACACCATCTGGATCCGCTTGCGCAGCGGAATGCGCGCAAACGCATTGGGAGGAATAGCGCCGATATCCTCACCGTCGAACATGATGCGGCCGGACGTTTGGTCGAGCAGCCGCATGACCATCATCGAGGTCGTTGACTTCCCGCAGCCCGATTCTCCCACAAGACCAACGCTCTCGCCGCGGGAGACCGTAAAATTGATGCCATCGACGGCACGGAACTGCTCCGGCTCGATTGGCGGCTTGCGGCCGAACAGCGACGAAAGGGTTTTGGTCACGCCTTGCCGCGGATATTCCTTGACCAGTTTCTCCACCACCAGAAGCGGCGTTTCACTGGCTGCTGACGCGGCCGTTGCGGCTATCGCAGGCGCGGCTGCCGTGTCTTCATCCGGCAATAAATCCCGCAGCGAAACACCCAGCCGCGGCGTCGCGCGCATCAGCTTGCGCGTATACGGATGCTCCGGTTTGGCGAAAATGTCTTTTGACAGGGCGGTTTCAACGACATTGCCCTTTTCCATCACCACCACGCGATCACAGTATGCTGCAGCCAATCCCAGATCGTGCGTAATGAGAATGGTGGACATGCCGCGGCTTTTGGTCAGTTCCACGATCAGGTCCATCACCGCCTTCTGTGTGGTGACATCGAGACCCGTGGTTGGCTCGTCCGCGATCAGCAGCTGCGGATTGCAGGCCAGCGCGAGAGCGATCACGACGCGCTGGCACATGCCGCCGGACAGTTCAAACGGATAGGCGTGATACCGCTCGCGGGGCCGGGCGATCCTGACCTGTTCAAGCGCCTCGATCGCCTTCTCACCACGATCGTTAGACGTGGACTGGACGTGCTGGCGCAACACATCCTCGATCTGGTCTCCGACCTTGCGGATCGGATTCAGCGCAGCGCGCGGATTCTGGAAGATCATCGAAATTTC
>JAGVII010000169.1 GCA_020056155.1 Afipia sp. | reverse complement strand
CGCTTCATCACCTCGCCGTCATTGGCTGCCTTGGGCTTAGCCCTCGTGTTGTCGCCGGGTCCGGCCATGTTGCTTCGTCAGCCCAGCACCACGTTGACCGCGCTTTCCTTCAGCTCCTCGCCGAAGGCACGCTGGTAGAACTCGGCGACGACCGAGCGTTCGAGTTCGTCGCACTTGTTGAGGAAGGTGAGCCGGAAGGCCATGCCGATATTGCCGAAGATCTCGGCGTTCTCCGCCCACGTGATCACGGTGCGCGGGCTCATCACGGTCGACAGGTCGCCGTTGATGAACGCCGAACGCGTCATGTCGGCGACGCGCACCATCTTGTTGACGATGTCGCGGCCCTTGTCGGTGCGGAAATGCTTGGCCTTGGCCAGCACGATCGCGACCTCGTTGTCGTGCGGCAGATAGTTGAGCGTGGTGATGATCGACCAGCGGTCCATCTGCGCCTGGTTGATCTGCTGCGTGCCATGGTAGAGGCCGGTCGTGTCGCCGAGGCCGACCGTGTTGGCGGTGGCGAACAGGCGGAAGGCCGGGTGCGGGCGGATGACCCTGGACTGGTCGAGCAGCGTCAGGCGGCCGGAGGCTTCCAGCACGCGCTGGATGACGAACATCACGTCCGGGCGGCCGGCGTCGTATTCGTCGAACACGAGCGCGACATTGTGCTGGTAAGCCCAGGGCAGGATACCGTCGCGGAACTCCGTGACCTGCATGCCATCCTTGACCACGATCGCATCCTTGCCGACGAGATCGATGCGGCTGACGTGGCTGTCGAGATTGACGCGCACGCACGGCCAGTTGAGGCGCGCGGCGACCTGCTCGATATGGGTCGACTTGCCGGTGCCGTGATAGCCGGACACGATGACGCGGCGGTTGAAGGCGAAGCCGGCAAGGATCGCAAGCGTCGTCGCCTCGTCGAAAATATAGTCGGGGTCGAGGTCGGGAACATGTTCGTCGGCCATCGAATAGGCGGGGACCACCATCTTCGACTCGAAACCGAATGTCTGTTTCACCGGCACCGTCGTGTCCGGCAGGTTGGCTATGTCGCGGTCGACCCTGTTCATCACGCCTCCAGCACGGGCGGCAATCCGCTCCGCGCAGCATTCAGTTCATTTTCGGGCTGTCTTTAGACCAAATCCGGTCCGGGTGGAAACACCCGGGCCAAGAAACTTGCCCGGCTTCGGAACGGGCGATCCGCCGTCAGCAGAAACCGGACTGCTTGAGGAGCCGGTATGCCTGGATCACGTCCCGAAAGCGATCTTCAGAACCCCGGTTGCCGTCATTGGCATCCGGATGGTGCTGTTTCACCAGCTGTTTATAGCGCGCCGCGATCTCCTTGCCAGCGGCTTAGCAGGAAATTCGACATCGATCTCACCTCTCCGTCCGCGGCGATTCGTCGGATATGATCGTCGAAGTCAGATTCAGGCTGGCGAGACGCCGCGCTGTCCCCGCGAAACCCTCGTCGCCATCGATGAGATCAAGCAGGAGCGGCGAGAGTAGACCCTTCTCCCGGAGAACGGCTGACGTATCGTGCCCGGTCCCGCCGACAAGCAGCATAGCGTCGCGGGATCCAAGATGTTCCCGGAATCGAGCTGCGTGCCAAGTATCCTCGGCCTCGCCGAAAACGACAAACCGCCGAACCTGCTGTGCCGGGAAGAGGCATGCGTGGTCGATCGAAAAACTATCGATCCGGCCGAGAAACTTGTCGAAGCGTTTCTCGTTTCCTTTCGTAACGCGCGGCGCCACCGAGAACTGAGGAGTGAATGCGATCGCTACCCGCACATTCGGCAGGAGACCCGAAAATAGCATGGCGCCGAAGCCGCCCATGCTGTTTCCGATCAGCACCACGTCCTCGTATTGCGCGAGAACGGAGTGGAGCCGGCAGACGATCTGCGTGAAGGAATGCTCGTACCACGAGCGCTCCTTGTCGATGACAAAGTATTTGGACGCGGCCGGATCGATCGTGTTCAGGGTCTTCAGGAATTCCTCGACCGGCTGCGACTGCATCCGCAGTCCAATGCCAGTGAACGAAACGATCGCTCGTCTGCCCCGCTTCTCCAATGCCGAAATGCGAAGGTGTTGATCCTCATAGAGGAGATGCAGTGGCTCAAGCGCTTCGGCCCAGCTCAACAGAAACCCGACTGCTTCAGAAGCCGGTATGCCTGGATCACGTCCCGAAAGCGATCT
>JAGVII010000391.1 GCA_020056155.1 Afipia sp. | reverse complement strand
TGGTCGGCCATCGCGGCGCGATCATTCCGCGCGGGAACATGCCGCCGGGCGGCGTATTCAATGTCAGCGGCGTGGAGCGATCGTCATGACCGGTCTATCCGCATCCGAGAGACAGGCCGCGCTGGAGAAAATCCTGATCCCGGCGCGGATCGTCCCCGTGCTGACCATCGATCGTGTGGAGGATGGCGTGCCGCTCGCCCGCGCGCTCGTGGCAGGCGGGGTGAAAGTCCTTGAAGTCACGTTCCGCACCGAGGCTGCGGCGGCCGCCGCCAAGGCGATCATCGCCGAGGTGCCAGACGCGATTGTCGGGATAGGCACCGTGCTCAATGTGGACGACCTCCGCCGCGCGCAGGAACTGGGCGCGCGCTTCGCGGTCAGCCCCGGCGCCACGCCCGCGTTGCTTGACGCGGCTTGCGCGAGCGATCTGCCCTTTTTGCCAGGCGTTGCGACCGCATCCGAAGTCATGCAAGCGCTGGCGAAGGGATTCAATCTGTTGAAGTTTTTCCCGGCCGGGCAATCGGGTGGCATTCCAATGCTGCGCGCGCTGGCAGGGCCATTTCCGCAGACGCGGTTTTGTCCGACTGGCGGCATCGATGCTGCCAATGTGGCAACCTGGCTGGCAGAGCCGAACGTGATTGTGGCGGGAGGATCGTGGTTGTGTCCGGCGTCCGACGTGAGAGCAGGGAACTGGGAAATCATCACCGGCCGCTGCATCGCGGCGATGAAGCAACTGCGGCGAAGATAGAGGATTTCGTCATCCTGGGGTGCGAGCGCTTGCGAGCCTCGAAGGATGACGATGTGCAACGCCGTCGCCCTTCGCTTCGCTACGTCACCTCAGGGTGACGGGCCTTGTCGTCACCAGGCTTGTCCCGGTGATCCCGATGGGCTTGGCACCGTGCTTCGTTATCGGGATGCCCGGAACAAGTCCGGGCATGACAAAAGGAGAGTCCGGCGAACGGGTTACGACTCACATCGCAAGCGAAGACTGAATCTCCGCATGATGTTTCGCGTGAAGATGAGGCACCGCGCCTAAGAGATTCACCCGACTCTCAAAATCCCATCGCGGCGCCGTCGCTGCGGGGATCGGTTGCCCCCTCGAACATTCCGTCGGCGTGGCGCACGACTGCGCCCGCGTGACCCATGATCGAGGTGAAGTCCGGCAAGATCTCGATGTCGTGGCCGGCGTCGCGCATGGCCTGCACGACAGCCGCATCGAAGCGATTTTCCAGCTTCAGCGTCACCGTGGCGTCGCCCCAGGTCTTGCCGAGCAGCCAGCGCGGCGCGGTGATGGCGGCCTGCAAGCCCTGACCGTACATCGCGTAACGAGAGAACACCGCGGACTGGCTCTGCGGCTGGCCTTCGCCGCCCATGTTGCCATAGACCATGCGGCGGCCGTCGTTGAACAGCGCCATTGCCGGATTGAGTGTATGGAACGGCTTGCGGCCGGGACGCAGCGCGCGCGGGCCGTCGCCGTCCAGCAGGAAGCTCGAGCCGCGGTTTTGCCAGACGATACCGGAATTCTCGAGCACGCAACCCGAACCGAATTCGAAGTAAATGCTCTGGATGAAGCTGACGGCGATGCCGTTGTTGTCGATGGCGCCCAGCCACACTGTGTCGCCGGGATTGACAGGCACCGGCCATGGCAGCGCGCGTTCGCGATTGACGTTGGCGGCAAGTCCATCAAGCGTTTTAGATGTCAGGTAGTGCTCGGCCTTCTCCGTCATCAGGGCGGGATCGCCCACGATGCGGTCGCGCACGAGGAACGCCTGCTTGGTGGCTTCCACGATGCCATGCAGATAATCGAATCCTTCTGCCTCCTTCACGCCAAGCCGCTCGAAGATCGCGAGGATCATCAGCGAGGCGAGGCCCTGTGTCGGCGGCGGAAAATTATAAAGCGTGGCGTCCTTGACCGCGACGGAGAGCGCCTCGCGGCGCTGCGCCTTCTGCGCGGCGAGGTCGGCGAGGGTCACCGGCGACCCGCAGCGCGCGAGGTCCGCGGCAATCTCTTTTGCGAGTGCGCCGGTATAGAAATCCATCGGGCCGCGCTGGCCGAGCTGCTTCAGCGTCGCGCCAAGCGCCGGGAGTTTCATCAACTGGCCTTCCTTCGGCAGTTGTCCGCCGAGCAGGAAAGTGTCGGTGAAGCCCGGCGAGTCTTTCAGTTCGGCCAGCTTGGTCTCCGTGAGTTCCTGCTGGGTGGCGGTGATGGCGAAACCGTTTTCCGCCGACCACACCGCATCTTCCACCAGGCGCGACAACGGCAGCCTGCCGCCCATTTCCTCGTTAATCGCGATCACCTCGGCCCAGCCGGACAATGTGCCGGCGACTGTGTTGACGGCGAGGGGGCCGCGCGGCGGAATCGCGGAAAGGCCTTTGCTTTTGTAAAATTCCGGCGTGGCGGCCATGGCGGCCGCGCCGCAGCCGTCCACCGCGATCGGTGGCTTGCCGTCGGCGGAAATCAGCCAGAAACCGTCGCCGCCGATCGAGTTCATATGCGGATAGACCACCGGCAGGCTGGCGGCCATGGCCAGCGTCGCCTCGATGGCGTTGCCGCCTTCGCGCAGCACGCGGAGTCCAGCCTCAGAGGCGAGATGATGGGGCGAAGTCACCATACCGCGGCGAGAGCGGGGCGTATTCAGCATTGATAATTCCGGGGTTGAGCGGGGAGGCTGGTGAACTGTGCGTGTTTTCGTATTTTAGCGGCAACTCATACGGCCGTCATCACCGGGCTTGTCCCGGTGATCCCGATAAATGGGCACCATCGTCCGGCGGTCGGGATGGCCGGGACAAGCCCGGCCATGACAGCCGCGGATGACGAAGCGCATAACGCTGTATCGGCAACGGTCTATCGGCTACACCTTGACCATTCGCTTGCCGCGGTTTTCGCCCGCGAGAAGTCCGATCAGCGCCTTCGGCGTATTTTCCAGGCCGTTGATGATGTCTTCCTGCACCTTGATCTTGCCGGCCTTCACCCACGACTGCAGGTCGGCCATTGCGGCGTCACGCTGATCGTTGAAGTCGGTGAAAATGAAGCCTTGCACCGTCAGGCGCTTGACGACGATCAGCCCCGGCACGCCGCGGGGACCGTGGGCCGGCGGCGCGCCGTCGTAGGCCGAGACCGCTCCGCAGCAGGAGATGCGGCCGTGCTGGTTCATCTGCGGCAGGCAGGCCTCGAAAATATCGCCACCGACATTGTCGAAGTACACATCGATCCCGTTTGGTGCGGCGGCCTTGAGCGCCTTGAAGACCGGCTCGGACTTGTAATCCACCGCCGCGTCGAAACCGAGTTCAGAAACCAGCCAGTTACATTTCTCTTTCCCGCCCGCGATGCCGACCACGCGGCAGCCCTTGATCTTGGCGATCTGGCCGACGAACGAGCCGACCGATCCTGCCGCTGCGGATACCACGACGGTTTCGCCAGCCTTCGGCTTGCCGACATTGAGCAATCCGAAATAGGCGGTGAGGCCAGCAACGCCGTACACACTCAACAGATTGGTGATCGGGTCGATGCGAGGCACCTTGACGAGATGCTTTGCGCGCACCACGGCATAGTCCTGCCAGCCGGTATCGCCAAACACCAGATCGCCGGGGGCGAGGCCGGGGTCGTTGGATTTCACGACTTCGGCGATGGCGCCACCTGCCATCACCGTATTGGCCTCGACGGCGGCACGGTACGTCGCGCCCTGCATCCAGGCGCGGTTGGCGGCATCGAGCGAGATATAAAGCACCCGCAGCAGGACCTCGCCGTCTTTCGGCTCGGGGATGGCAGCTTCGGCCATCTTGAAATTCTGCGGCAGCAGCTTGCCGGTGGGTTTTTCGACCAGCAGGATCTGGCGATTGGTTTGCGACATGGGTCATTCCTCCGCGAGGCGTCTGTTTTTGTGCCGGGACGATAGCAGCCTTTGATCGAAAATTGGAACCGCCGGAACCAAGCCCCTGAATGGAGGTTGTACTGGGAATGGTCCGTCGCTTGCTTATTCGAGTAAGGCTGCGTTAAGTGCAGGGCTTCCCTAAGCAATGCCCTAATCTCACCTGAATTGTGGCCCGTTCTTACCGCAACTGCATATCTTGAAAGCAGGGGGCCTGATGAGAGACGTCGTAAGTCCTTCCGTTCGCCGTATCCTTTGTGTTTTCCCCCGATATTCCCCCTCATTTGGCACCTTCGAATATGCATACCCCCTGACCGACGGTGTTCAGGCCTTCATGCCCCCCCAAGGGCTGTTGCTGATCGCTGCCTCGCTGCCGGCCGGCTGGGAGGTCCGTTTTCTCGACGAGAACATCAAGGCGGCGACCGACGAGGACTTCATCTGGGCCGACGCTGTGTTCGTCAGCGGCATGCATATCCAGCGTCCGCAGATCAATGACATCTGTCGGCGGGCACATGAGCACGATCTGGCCGTGGCGCTGGGCGGTCCCTCGGTTAGCGCATGCCCCGACAACTATCCGGATTTCGACTATCTGCATGTCGGTGAACTCGGCGATGCCACTGAAGAGCTGTTTCGGCGGCTGGGACGCGATACTTCGCGGCCGGACAAGCAGGTCGTTCTCACGACCCAACACCGCCGCGAGATGACGGAATTCCCGATCCCGGCATACGAGCTAATTCCGCTCGAGCGCTATTTTCTCGGCAGCATCCAGTTTTCCAGCGGTTGTCCCTATCAGTGCGAGTTCTGTGACATTCCCGGCCTTTACGGGCGCAATCCGCGCCTGAAGACGCCTGAACAGGTCACGGCCGAACTCGACAAGCTGCTCGAATGCGGCCTCACCGGCTCGGTGTATTTCGTCGACGACAATTTCATCGGTAACCGCAAGGCGGCGCTGGACCTGTTGCCGCACCTCGTCGAATGGCAGAAGCGTAACGGCTACGCACTTCAGTTCGCCTGCGAAGCCACACTGAATATCGCCAAACGTCCGGAAATACTGTCGCTGATGCGCGACGCTTATTTCGCAACCGTTTTCTGCGGCATTGAAACGCCTGATCCCAAGGCACTCAAGGCGATGTCGAAGCAGCACAACATGGTGATTCCGATTCTGGAGGGCGTGCAGACGCTGAACAGCTACGGCATGGAGGTGGTGTCCGGTATCATCCTTGGGCTCGATACCGACTCGCTTGACGCAGGCGAAGGCATTCTCGAATTCGTCGATCAGTCGGAGATTCCGTTGCTGACGATCAATCTGCTGCAGGCGTTGCCGAAGACACCGCTATGGGACCGTCTCAAGCGTGAAGGGCGGCTTATCGAAGACAGCGACCGCGATTCCAACGTCGATTTCCTTCTTCCCTACGATCATGTGGTCTCCACATGGCGCGACTGCATGGGACGGGCCTATACGCCGGAAAAGCTTTTCGAACGCTTCGAATATCAGGTCATCCATACCTATCCGAACCGCATCAAGCTTCCCAACAGCAAGCAGCGATTGTCGCTTCGCAATATCAAACGCGGATTGACCATGTTCGCCAACATCGTCTGGCAGGTTGGCATCAAGAGTGACTACCGGCGCGAGTTCTGGAAATTTTCTCTGCCGCTGCTCAAGCGCGGCGATATCGAACGCGTCATCACCGTTGGCCTGGTTGCGCACCATCTGATATTGTTTGCCCGGGACGCATCGGGCGGGCAACAGAATGCATCGTACTACTCGACAAAACTACGGGACCTGCCTGTCGCCGCTGAATGACGCGGCGTAATCTCATGGCTGCGCCGATCACTTTATTTTCTGAACACCCATGAAGCCGCTGATTTACGACGTCGTCGTCCTCGGTGGAGGAGCGGCGGGTTTGATGTGTGCCGGTGTTGCCGGCGGACGCGGCCGGCGCGTGGCCGTGATCGAACAGGCGAAGCGCCCGGCCGAGAAGATCCGCATTTCCGGTGGCGGGCGCTGCAACTTCACCAATCTGCACACCACGCCGGCAAATTTCCTGTCCCGCAATCCGCATTTCTGCAAGTCGGCGCTGAGTGGATATACCCAGCACGATTTCATCGCGTTGGTCGAGAAACATCGCATCGCCTATCACGAGAAGGTGCGTGGCCAGCTGTTCTGTGACGAATCTTCGCAGCAGATCATCGACATGCTGCTCGATGAGTGCGGAACTGCCGGCGTGACGCTGCATCCGGGCACGAAAATTTCATCGGTCGCGAAAGGCGAGGGTGGCTTCTCGGTCGCCACCGATCGCGGCGAGATACGCGGGCAATCGCTGGTGATCGCCACCGGGGGGCCGTCCATTCCCAAGATGGGATCAAGCGGTTTCGGCTACAAAGTCGCCGAACAATTCGGCCTCAAAATTGTGCCGCCGCGCGCGGGGCTTGTCCCGCTGACATTCGATGAAGCGGTTCTGGCGCGATCGAAGGACCTCGCCGGTGTTTCCGTTGAGGCAGTGGTGAAATGCGACGGGACGCAGTTTGACGAAGCGATGCTGTTCACCCATCGCGGGTTGAGCGGCCCGGCGATCCTGCAAATTTCATCCTATTGGCGCGATGGCGACGATATTCAGATCGATATGGCGCCCGGCGTCGATGCTTTCGCGGCGCTGAAGGAGATGCGGCGCGATCATCCGCGCCAGGAATTGGCGACCGGTCTTGCGCGATTGCTGCCGGGACGGCTCGCGCAAATGATCGCAGAGACGGGCGGCGGAGCTTCGCGTATGGCGGATATGTCTGACCGGCAATTGCAGGTGATCGCGAAGCTTGTGAACAAGTGGCAGGTGACACCGCGCGGGACCGAAGGTTATCGAACGGCGGAAGTCACGCTCGGCGGCGTCGATACAGGCGAACTGTCGTCGAAGACATTTGAAACCAAATCCGTGCCCGGATTGTTCTTCGTGGGCGAGGTGATCGACGTCACGGGTCACCTCGGCGGCTTCAATTTTCAGTGGGCGTGGTCGTCCGGTTTCGCGGCTGGCCAAACCGCCTGAGGGCTCCCTGAATCGGCCTGAATGCGGCGGGCACACCCATCAGGGCACCCGGAGTCCGGGAGGCGTGACCGTAAAATATTGAAATAACTGGGATATTTCCGTCCAATGGAGGATTGTGCTAAGCGGCGCGAACCTGCTAATCGACTGCGGCGGAGGCTTGCTGCCACCGCTGTTTAACCTTGTTCGTGAGCCTGAATTGCCCGCTCAACTGTCATTGGCCGTCGC
>JAGVII010000431.1 GCA_020056155.1 Afipia sp. | reverse complement strand
CGGAATATGCGCCGATGCCGCGAACACGCGCATCTTGTCGCCGCAACGATTGATGATCGAGAGCAGGCGGCCGGTGTTGTTCGAGGCATCCTTGATGTACTGGATGCGCGGATGCTCGGCGAGGCGTGCGATCACGTCGAGGGTGAGGTCCGAGCGCTGGAAGTTCGGATTGGTGTAGATCACCACCGGAATGTCGACCGCGTCCGCGATGGCGCGGAAATACGCCTCGACCTGCGCGTCCTTCACCGGGAAATAGGCTTCGAGAATGGCGAGAATGCCGTCGGCGCCGAGCGCCTGATAGGCCTTCGCCTGCGCCACCGCGTCCGCCGTCGATGTCGACGCGACGCCCGCGATCACCGGCACGCGCTTCGCGGTGGCCTCCACAGTCGCCGTCACCACGGCGGTGCGCTGCTCGCGGCTGAGATAGGCGAACTCGCCGGTCGAGCCGAGCGGCGTCACCCCGTGAACTCCTGCCTTGATCATGTCGTCGCAGAGCTTGCCGAGCACGTCGGTCCTGATGCGGCCATCGGCCGTGGTCGGCGAGACGAGGTAGGGAAACACACCGTGCAGTTCGGTCATTGCGGGCTTCGCTCTCTTTGGGGCGCGTTAACGATTGACGCCTGTTTTCGACGTTTCGATCGATCCGCGCAACCCTCGCAATGCATGATGTGGACGCGCCGCGCGCATACGGCACAAGATGTCGGTCCCTCGTCTGGCTAGCATGGTATGAATCGCTGATTCGGGCGCGTTTCGTTCCACCCGCGTTCCAAATCTTAAGATCGGGCAACGTTTGCGTCATGATGTCCGTTACGTTCTGAGACAGTTTGCGCGCAACGCGCGGAAACATGCACGATGCGATGAGGCTTTGAGGAGGCTGGACATGATGAAACGGGTGATGATCGCGGCGACGCTGACGCTGACGCTGACGCTGATGCCGTATGGCGCGATGGCGCAGGACGTGCCCGGCATCGAGATCTGCACCGCCGAGAAGACCATGGAGCGGCGCACCGGCTGCCTGCAAAGCAACGTCAACTTCCTGAAGTCGTCGCTGACCAAGGCGTCGCTGGAGAGCCAGCAGAAGATCGACGCCGCCAACCGGCAGATCGATGCCCTGAAAGCAGCGGTGATCGGTCTGCAGAACACCGTCGCGCAGTTGCAGGGGCAGGTGCAGGCGCTGGGCAAGCCGAATGGGGCGGCCAAGGATTCGTCAAAGGATGCGCCGAAGGCGCCCGCCGCGAAGTGATGCGTGCGCCGGTCAAGCCTCGCGCAGCGAAATCAAAGCCGCGCGCTGCGGAACCAAAGCCGCGCGCCGCAAAATCCAAACCCGTCGCGTTCGTCTATGTGCTGGGCAGCTTCCACAAGGGCCGCTATCTGTCCTACGTCGGCTGGACCAACGATGTGACGCAACGGCTGGAAAAGCATAATGCCGGCACCGGCGCGCGCTCGACCCGCGGGCGGGCCTGGACGCTGCTGCACACCGAGCCGTTTACGACACGGAATGAAGCCATGAGCCGCGAGTGGCATCTCAAGCGCGACCGCGCGTTCCGGAAGAAGCTGATGGATGCGGTGCGGACGCAAGCCTTCGTCATTGCGAGCGAAGCGAAGCAATCCAGGGCAGCAAAATGAGCTGGATTGCTTCGTCGCTGCGCTCCTCGCAATGACGCTTATGGAGCGATCATGAACACGACCCCTTCCCCCATCGTCATCGACGCCGCGCGCACCCGCGCCAGCCTGCCGTTCGACCGGCTGATCCCGGCGCTGCGCGAGGCCTTTACTAAGGGTGCGGATGTGCCGCTGCGGCACCATCACTTCATGCCGCAGCCGGACGGCTCCACCGCGACCATTCTGATCATGCCGGCGTGGCAGCGTGCGTTTGTCGGCATCAAGATCGTCACGATCTTTCCGGAGAACGGCAGACGCGCGCTACCGGGGCTGTTTTCCAGTTACCTGCTGTGCGACGGCGACACCGGCCAGCATGTGGCGCTGATCGACGGCAACGAGATCACCTCGCGGCGCACGGCGGGCATCGCGGCGCTCGGCGCTGCGTTCCTCGCCCGCGAGGATGCACGGAAGCTGCTGATTGCCGGTTCGGGCCGGATCGCCAGCCTCACGGCGGATGCGTTCCGCGCGGTGCGGCCGATCGACAAGGTCGCGGTGTGGAATGTCAACGAGGCGGGCGCAGCGCGGCTGGTGTTCGACCTGCGCGCCAAAGGTATCGACGCTTATGTTGCGGCCGATCTTGAGCGCGCGGTGGGCGAGGCGGATATCGTCAGTTGCGCCACGCTTGCGGAACGGCCGATCATCAAGGGCGCGTGGCTGAAGCCGGGCACGCATCTCGATCTGATCGGCAGTTTCACGCCGTTCATGCGCGAGGCCGACGACGAGGTGTTCCGGCGCGGGCGCATCTATGTCGACACCTACGATGCGCTGAAGGAATCCGGCGAACTGCTCGATCCCATCCGCAACGGCATTCTTGCGGCGGACGATCTGGCTGGTTCGCTGGCCGAACTTTGCCGCGGCGAGCGCAAGGGCCGGGGAAGCGACCGCGAGATCACGGTGTTCAAGGCGGTCGGCAACGCGCTGTCGGACATCGCCGCGGCCGGACTGGTGTGGAGGGATTTCAGCCGATCCTAGAGTTTGTCATGGCCGGGCTTGTCCCGGCCATCTCGATCAGGCGGGCACTGTGACCGGTCGGTCGGGATCACCGGGACAAGCCCGGTGATGACATCAAGTGATGACGGCGACACGCCAGCCCTGCGCCCCGGCACTGGTCATTCGCAAAACCACACGATAGGTTTCGCGCGTCAAAAATCAAAAACACTGATCGGGAGGTCTCATGTCAAACGTCCGCGTCATCGCAACCGGTCTCGAATTTCCAGAAGGGCCGGTGGTGATGCCCGATGGCTCGGTGGTGCTGGTGGAAATCCGCCGCCAGACACTGACCCGCGTTTATCCCGACGGGCGCAAGGAGATCATCGCGAAGATTCCCGGCGGCCCGAACGGCGCGGCGCTGGGACCGGACGGCAAGATGTACCTCTGCAACAACGGCGGCTTCTCGTGGGCGCCGGGTCCGCGTGGCGCGATGATGCCAGGCGCGCCGCGTCCGTCTGAGTATATCGGCGGCTCGCTGCAGCGCGTCGATCTCTCCAACGGCAAGATCGAGACGCTGTTCACCCATTGCGGCGAACATCCGCTGAAGGGGCCGAACGATCTGGTGTTCGACAGGCAGGGCGGGCTCTGGTTCACGGATCTCGGCAAGCGCCGCGCCCGCGACATGGATGTCGGCGCGCTCTACTACATGAAGCCGAACGCCACCGAACTGATCGAGGCGGTGCATCCGCTGCTGCCCGCCAACGGCGTCGGCCTTTCGCCGGACGAGAAGACCGTCTATGTCGCGGAGACTCCGACCGCGCGGCTGTGGGCGTTCGACATCGGCAATCCCGGCGAGATCAAGCAGGGTCCGGTGATCTATCGCGGCGAGATGGGCAAGCCGATTGCTGGCCTTGGCGGCTACCAGATGTTCGACTCGCTCGGCGTCGAAGCCTCGGGCAATGTCTGTGTCGCGACGCTGATCTCGGGCTGCATCTCGGTGATCGCGCCCGACGGCAAGCTGGTCGAGCAGGTGCCGACCGGCGACAACGTCACCACCAACATCGCGTTCGGCGGGCCTGAACTGAAGACCGCCTACATCACGCTGTCCGGCAAGGGCGAACTGGTGGCGATGGACTGGCCGCGCGGCGGCCTGCCGCTGAATTTTCTGAATAAGTAAGGGCTGTCCGTCATTGCGAGCCAACGGGTCGGCGCAGAGCGCCGCCCGATGACAGGCTCCACGAAGCAATCCAGTCTGGTTTTGCATAAGCAAAGGCTGGATTGCTTCGTCGCAAGGGCTCCTCGCAATGACGGTGAGATTAACGGGAAGGACAAGTATCGATGTGGCTTTCTCCCATCACGCTCAACGGCCCTTACGCACAGCTCGAGCCGCTGTCGCGGGATCACAAGGATGCTCTCGTCGAGGCGGTGAAGGACGGCGAGCTGTGGAAGCTCTGGTACACGTCGATCCCGTCGCCGGAGACCATGCAGGCCGAGATCGAGCGGCGTCTCGGTTTGCAGGACGCGGGCTCGATGCTGCCGTTCGCGGTGAAGGATGCCGGCGGCAGGATCGCCGGCATGACGACCTACATGAATGTCGATGCCGCCAACCGGCGCGTCGAGATCGGTTCGACCTGGTATGCGCAGCGCGTCCAGCGCACGCCGCTCAACACCCAATGCAAGCTGTTGCTGCTCACCCATGCGTTCGAAAAGCTGAACTGCATCGCGGTGGAATTCCGCACGCACTTTTTCAATCACCAGTCGCGGCGTGGCATCGAGCGGTTAGGAGCCAAGCTCGACGGCATCCTGCGCAGCCATCAGGTCGCGCCGAACGGCACGCTGCGCGACACCGTGGTGTACAGCATCATCGCGCCGGAATGGCCGACGGTGAAGGCGCATCTGGCCTATCAGTTGCTTGAGCGCGCGCGATGACAGCCGCGACCTTGTCGTTGGATTGAGCCGTCATTGCGAGGAGCACTTGCGACGAAGCAATCCAGTCTTGTTATCCGTGCTACTGGAAGACTGGATTGCTTCGCTTCGCTCGCAATGACGCTGCATTATGTCCGGTCCTTCGGTTCCGGAATTAACCCGCGCGGCGCGCATTAAGGTTTAAACGCGGCTGTCGTTGCGCACGCGAACCGTCGGACTATCGTTTGATTGCGGACAATTGCCCATGTCCGCCGATACCAAGACGGGATCGTCGGGCGGCATACTGCGCTCGGCGATCCTCTCATATGAGGCAACCATGTCCGAAGCCCTGTTCGTTCTCGCTTTGGTGTTCGTCGCCGGTTTTGGCATCGGCTACGGCGTGCGGTCCCAGATAGCGATCATGCGCAGGGCAAAGGCCCGCCGCGGATTGACGCGCGCGGGGCCGTGACGCGACCACAACCGGCGACGCACTAGGCCTTGCCGAGAAACCGGCGGATTTCGTCGAGGAAGATCGGCGTGCCGGGGTCCTGCGCGAGCGGAATGTGGTTCTTGCCCGGCAACGTGACGAGACGTGCGCCGGGGATGCCCGCTGCAAGCTCGCGGCTTGCCGCAATGGGCACCCGGCGGTCGTTGCGGACATGCATGACGAGGGTGGGCACCTTGATTTGCGGCAGCAGGTGCCGGACGTCGAAGTTGGCAACGGTGTCGAGATAGCGCACCGCGCATTCCGCCGAAGCGCTGATGCGCTGGGCCTCGTTGAAGGCGTCGATCTGCTCCTTCGTCGCCTCGGGCATCATCGACGCCGTGAAGAGTTGCCGGAAGGTCGGCTCGTTCGCGCCCCAGCCGAGTTTCATCAGCGTCTTCATCGCGTCGAACTGCTCCAGCGCGGCGGGCGTCACCTCCGGGCTCTTGTAGGCACCTGCGGCGAAGCCTCCGTACAGGATCAGGTGCGACACCCGTTCCGGATGCCGGAGCGCGAACGCGATGGCCACGGCGCATCCCTGCGACAAGGCCAGAATCGGAAACCGGTCGAGGCCCGCGGCGTCCGCGACGCTTTTCATGTCGCTCACCCACACATCGAGCGAGAGATTGCCGACGTCCCAATCCGACAGCCCGTTGCCGCGGGCATCGAAGCGCACGAGGGAGAATGTCGAGGCGAGTTCGAGCAGAAAATGCCGGAAGATCGGAAGTTCCCAGTCGTATTCGAGATGTCCCAGCCAGTGCGCGGTCCGCAGCAGGGGCGGCCCGTCGCCCACCTTGGCGAAGGCCAGCCGGACTCCGTCGTCAGCCTTGCAATAGCGGATCTCCTGCTTGAGGTTCGCGTCCGTCAGGATGCGTGACGCTTTCGATGCGGCTCCATCGAGGCTCACCGCATAGACCTCGATCGGCCGCGCGATGTTCTTCAGGTTCTGGCGGCCCATTTCGCGGAACTGAAGTTTCAGCTTGCCCTCGATCTGGTCGAGCACCTGCCGGGAAATGCAGATGCCGCCGCGCGGCGCGATGCTCTCCAGCCGCGCCGCGACGTTGACGCCGTCGCCGAAGATTTCGCTGCCGTCCTCGATGACATCGCCGACATTGATGCCGATGCGGAATTCGAGCCGGCTCTCGGCCGGAACGCTCGCGTTTCGTTCGATCATCGCGCGCTGGATTTCGACCGAACACCGCACGGCGTCGACCGCACTGGCGAATTCGGCGAGCAGTCCGTCGCCCGCGGTATTGATGATGCGTCCGCGATGTTTTCTGATCCGCCGGTCGATCAGGTCGTGGCGGTGCGCCTTGAGCTGCGCGTGGGTGCCTTCCTCGTCCGCGCCCATCAACCGGCTGTAGCCGGCGACGTCCGCGGCGAGAATGGCTGTCAGGCGGCGATCAACGTGCTTTCTGGTCACGCGGCACCTCGCATCCGAGGCGGCCAGTCTAGCGCGGGCTCGGGGCCAGTGGCCAGCGTCGCGCGGTATTCAGGGGGGCGGTGTTCCGGCGCGGGCGTGCTCAGCATTCAGTGTCGTCCCGGCGAAGGCCGGGACCCATAACCACTGAGTTGGCGTTGAGACGCGATGCCTGTGTCCGCTGTATCAGCGATCCATCTCGAACGATGGTCGAGGGAGTATGGGTCCCGGCCTTCGCCGGGACGACCAATCCAGAGACCGCCTTAAACTTCCCGGCGGCTGAGGAACGCGAGGCGTTCGAACAGGTGCACGTCCTGCTCGTTCTTGAGCAGCGCGCCGTGCAGCGGCGGGATCAGCTTGCGCGGATCGCGTTCGCGCAACTGCTCCACCGTCATTTCCTCGTTGAGCAGCAGCTTGAGCCAGTCGAGCAGCTCCGATGTCGACGGCTTCTTCTTCAGGCCCGGCACGTCGCGGACCTCGAAGAAGATCTTCATGGCTTCCTGCACCAGACGCTTCTTGATGTCGGGGAAGTGGACCTCCACGATGGCCTGCATCGTGTCGATGTCGGGGAACTTGATGTAGTGGAAGAAACAGCGGCGCAGGAATGCGTCCGGCAGTTCCTTCTCGTTGTTCGAGGTGATCATGATGATCGGGCGCTGCTGCGCGCGGATGGTTTCGCCGGTCTCGTAGACATGGAATTCCATGCGGTCGAGTTCGAGCAGCAGGTCGTTCGGGAATTCGATGTCGGCCTTGTCGATTTCGTCGATCAGCAGCACCGGGCGCTTCTCGCTGGTGAAAGCGTCCCACAGCTTGCCGCGCTTGATGTAGTTGGAAATATCGGACACGCGCGGATCGCCGAGCTGGCTGTCGCGCAGACGCGAGACCGCGTCGTATTCGTAGAGGCCTTGCTGCGCCTTGGTGGTGGACTTGATGTGCCAGGTCAGCAGCGGCGCATCGAGCGCCTTGGCGACTTCCTCGGCCAGCACGGTCTTGCCGGTGCCGGGTTCGCCCTTCACCAGCAGCGGGCGTTCGAGCACGATCGCGGCGTTGACCGCGACCTTGAGATCGTCGGTGGCGACATAGTTCTTGGTGCCGGTAAATTTCATCGAAGTTTGCCTTGATCAGTTTGTCTGGGTTCGTTTGTTCTGTCGGAAAGAATGCCGCCGCCGCTTTGCTTGAAACAAGAAACGACCGCCTTCTGAGGCGGTCGTTGAAAGAAGGGTTAGACCGTCATGCCCGCCGGATCAATGAGAGGATCACCAGCACGATGATGCCGCCGATGGCCGCGTTGATGATCTCGCCGATCATGCCGGCGCCGAGCCGGATGCCGAGTTGCGGCAGCAGCCAGCCTGCGACGACCGCGCCGACAATGCCGACAACGATGTTGCCCAGCAGTCCGAAGCCGGCACCCTTGACGATCAGGCCGGCCAGCCAGCCAGCGATCGCGCCGACGATGATCCAAGCAATAATGCCCATGGATGAACCCCTTGTTTTAAACGCTGCGACTCCGCTTGCGGAACTCGCGCGTCCCCAGTCAACGCCGCGAACTGTCTCCGGCTGGAGCCGTCCGGGTGGCGTCAAACAACAGTTTAAATGAAATGACACGGCGCGCCAGTGTCCCCGATCCGAAGTTCGCCCTGTTTTTGCAGCACTTTCCAAGCGAACTTCGGATCGAAAGGGACACTGGCAAACTATGATTGCTCGTGTGATTTCAGTTCACAAAGTCCGCCAAGAACGTGCAGCAGCTCTGACGGACTTTGTGAACTATCACACGAGCGGGTGCCAGTGCTGTTTTCGAACGCAATCCTGCCTTGCGGGGCGGTTTTCAGGCCGGGCGTGGGCAGACGGACGGCCCGCAACCCTGTAGTTTCACTTCTCCATCCGTCGGACAGGGCAGCAGCCCGCACTTGACGGACGCGGCTCCGGAGGCGATCTAGGTCCCATGTTCCTGCAATTCTTTACATCGCTGCGCGACGCGCAGGTGCCGGTCACGCTCCGCGAATATCTGACGCTGATGGAGGCGCTCGACGCCAACCTCGCGGATCAGAGCGTGGAGCATTTTTATTATCTGTCGCGCGCCTCGCTGGTGAAGGACGAGCGCAACCTCGACAAGTTCGACCGCGTGTTCGGCACGGTGTTCAAGGGGCTCGAAAGCCTGCTCGACGCCATGGAGGGCGCGGAGATTCCGGCGGAATGGCTGCGCAAGGCCGCGGAAAAGTATCTTACCGAGGAAGAGAAAAAGCAGATCGAGGCCATGGGCTGGGACAAGCTCATGGAGACGCTCAAGAAGCGCCTCGAGGAACAGAAAAAGCGCCACGAGGGCGGCAGCAAGTGGATCGGCACCGGCGGCACGTCGCCGTTCGGCGCGAACGGCTACAATCCCGAAGGCATCCGCATCGGCCAGGAGAAGAACCGCAACTTCTCGGCGGTGAAGGTCTGGGACAAGCGCGAGTTCAAGGATCTTGACGGCAACGTCGAACTCGGCATCCGCAACATCAAGGTGGCGCTGCGCCGCCTGCGCAAGTTCGCGCGCACCGGTGCGCCTGACGAACTCGATCTCGACACCACGATCCGGGAAACCGCCAACCACGGCTATCTCGATGTGCACATGCGCCCCGAGCGGCGCAACGCGGTGAAGGTTCTCATCTTCTTCGACATCGGCGGATCGATGGACGGTCACATCGCGCAGGTCGAGGAACTGTTCTCGGCGGCGAAGGCCGAGTTCAAGCACATGGAATATTTCTACTTCCACAACTGCCTCTACGAGGGCGTGTGGAAGAGCAACAAGCGCCGCTTCACCGACCGCACCCCGACCTGGGACATCCTGCACAAGTATCCGCATGACTATAAGGTCGTGTTCGTCGGCGATGCGTCGATGTCGCCGTACGAAATCGTGGTGCCGGGTGGATCGGTCGAGCACGTCAACGAGGAGCCCGGCTCGGTGTGGCTGGAGCGCGTGACGCGCACCTATCCGCACGCGGTGTGGCTCAATCCCGTCGCGCGCAAGCACTGGGATTATTCGGAATCCACCACCGTGATCCGCCGGCTGTTCTCCGAGCGCATGTTCCCGCTGACCCTCGAGGGACTAGAGGGCGCGATGAAGGAACTGACGCGGTAAGATCGCCGTGCCGTCAGGAGCGTATCGTCATTGCGAGGAGCGGAGCGACGAAGCAATCCATTTCTCATAAGACTGGATTGCTTCGCTTCGCTTGCAATGACGGATGGCGAGCGAGATCGCTGAACTCAAATCAATGTGGTGTAGAGATCCAGCCATTCCGGGTTGAATGCCTGGATCATGGCGAGTTTCTTTTCTCTGCTTCCCGCCTTGATCTGTTTTTCCCGAACAATGGCGGCTTCCATTGTTTCGTGAACTTCATACCAAACGAGAAATTTGCACCCGTATTTCTCCGTGAATCCCGCGATCAGTCCTTCGCGGTGCTCGAAAGCGCGACGAGGCAAATTCGATGTCACGCCGGTATACAGCGTCCCGTTTCTTTGACTGGCCATGATGTAGACGGTCGGTGATTTCATCGGGGACATCCCGTCTTCCTGTGATCTACTCGCACGGAGTAGCGTCATTGCGAGCGCAGCGAAGCAATCCATCCGGCATTCTCGGCAAAAAAGTTGGATTGCTTCGTCGCTGCGCTCCTCGCAATGACGGTGAGAGAGCCGCTAGCTTTTGTGAGTAATTGGCGTCACACTGTAAGCGAAGACCCCTTAGAGAAATTAGCCCATGCCATCCACCATCACCCGCGGTTACAAGAAACTTCTCGATGAAGCCAATGCGCAGATCGAGACCATCAATGCGGCTGAAGCCGTCGAGCGTTTTCCGAAGGGCGGCGAGGGGCAGGACGAAGTCGTGATCGTGGACCTGCGCGATCCGCGCGAGATCGAGCGCGAGGGCCGCATTCCCGGTGCTTTTTCCTGTCCGCGCGGCATGCTGGAATTCTGGATCGATCCGGAAAGCCCCTACGCCAAGCCGGTGTTTCAGGAAAACAAGAAGTTCGTGTTCCAGTGCGCCTCGGGCTGGCGCTCGGCGCTGGCCGCCAAGACCGCGCAGGACATGGGACTTTCTCCCGTGGCGCATCTCGGCGGCGGGTTCACAGCATGGAAGGCCGCCGGCGGCCCGGTCGAGAAGGTCGAGCCGAAGAAGAAGGATTGAATTCGTCATTGCGAGCGAAGCGAAGCAATCCAGAAGCAACAAGCAAGACTGGATTGCTTCGTCGCTCCGCTCCTCGCAATGACGGCGCACCCGCAAGGACATGAACATGCCCACAACCGATCCTCTCGTCTCGACCGAATGGCTTGCCGCGCAGCTGAACGATCCGCGCGTGAAGGTTCTCGATGCGACGTTCAAGCTGCCCGGTATCCTGCCGCTGCCGAAGGACGACTATCTGGCGCAGCACATTCCCGGCGCGGTGTTCTTCGATGTCGATGCGGTGTCGGATCACTCAAGCCCGCTGCCGCACATGTTTCCGGCCGCCGAACAGTTCGGCCGCGATATCGGCGCGCTCGGCATCGGCAACGAGGACACGGTGGTGCTGTACGATGCCGGTGGATGGGTCGCAGCGCCGCGCGGGTGGTGGATGTTCCTGTCGTTCGGCCACGCGAACGTGCGCGTGCTCGACGGCGGCCTGAAGAAGTGGCTGGCGGAAGGCCGGGCGGTTGAGAGCGGCGAGGTGAAGCCGAAACCGGCGACGTTCAGGGCGACGTTCGATGCCAAACGCGTGCGCAGCATGCAGCAGCTGATCGGAAATCTTGAGAGCAGGACCGAACAGGTGATCGACGCGCGGCCAAGCGCGCGGTTCGAGGGCAGTGTGCCCGAGCCGCGTCCCGGCCTGCGGGGCGGACATAT
>JAGVII010000558.1 GCA_020056155.1 Afipia sp. | reverse complement strand
TCCGCCAGCGTCAGCGGCGTCGGCGCCATCAGCGCTCCGTTTTTCGCAGCCAGCACCTGATGCACGCCATGACCGAGTTCATGGGCGAGCGTCATCACGTCGCGCGGCTTGCCCTGATAATTCATCAGCACGTACGGATGCGCCGACGGCGTGGTCGGATGCGAGAACGCGCCCGGCGCTTTGCCCGGACGCACCGGCGCATCGATCCAGCGGTCGGTGAAAAAGCGCTCCGCGATGTTCGCCATCTGCGGCGAGAAATCGCCGTAGGCTTTGAGGATCGTGCTCTTTGCATCGTTCCAGCCGATCTGGCTCTTTGCCGCGAATGGCAGCGGCGCGTTGCGATCCCAGAACGGCAGGGACTTCTTTTTGAACCAGCGCGCCTTCATCCTGTAATAGCGATGCGACAGCCGCGGATAGGCAGCGCGCACCGAGGCGACCAGCGCATCGACCACTTCGCGTTCGACACGGTTCGCAAGGTGGCGCGCGTCGGCGATGTCCTGGAACCCGCGCCAGCGGTCGGAGATTTCCTTGTCCTTGGCGAGCGTGTTGGTGATCAGCGCGAAGGTGCGCTCGTTGGCCTTGAAGGTTTTCGCCAGCGCCTGCGCCGCCGCCTTTCGCCTGGCGGGCGCGCGATCCTGCAGCAGCGTCAGCGTCGGCTCGATGGCCAGTTCCCTACCACCGACCTTGAAGCGCAGGCCTGCGATGGTCTGGTCGAACTGCCTGTTCCATGCCGCGTAGCCGCTGACGGACTTCTCGTGAAACAGCTGCTCGACGCGATCTTCCAACTGGTACGGCTTGTCCTTGCGCAGATCCTCGATCCAGGGCCGATAGTGATTGAGCGACGGCGCCGCCATCGCGCGTTCGATCACGTCGTCATCGACGCGGTTGAGTTCGAGCGCGAAAAACAGAAGATGGGTCGAGGCTGCGGTGATGCGCTCGGAGACGTCGCCGTAGAACTTCGAGATCGCGGCATCGACGGTGTTGCCCGCATGGGCGAGTCCCGCATAGGACGCCAGCCGTCCGGCCAGATCGTCGATCGCCTCATAGCTCCTGATCGCCTCGGCCAGCCATTCGCCGCCCTCGGGCGTTGCAGCCTGCGCGGCGATCCGGCCCTTGTAGGCGGCCTCGAACGCCACGCAATCGGCATCGAGCTTGTCGAGATCACGCGTCACCTCCGACGCATCGATGGCCGGATAAAGGTCGGTCAAATTCCACTCGGGCAATTTTGCAGCCTTGCCCGCCGCGCCGGATGCCTTTTGGGGAGACTGCTTTTTGGCCGGGGCTTTCGCCTTGGGGGCGGATCTGGATTTTGCCGGGGATTTTCGGAGAGCCGATGTGCGCGAAGCCATATTTCAATCCGTGATGTTCAAGATCGCTCAGGACGCGTGACGATTGCAGCCCTCGCCGGGGAAGCCAACTCTTAAGAGGTCGTTAATCGGCATCGGCGAGAGTGCCCCGATTCGAGACATGTTGTTGAGATAGTCCAGAGTTGCGGGGAATGCCATGGTTGCGACCATTCTGATTGCCGACGATGACGCCGTTCAGCGCCGTCTGGTCGAAAACATGGTGCAACGCTGCGGTTATGACGCCGTGACAGTCGATAGCGGCGATGCCGCCCTCGCCCATCTGATTAATCCCGATACGAAACCCGTCGATGCCCTGGTGCTCGACCTTGTCATGCCCGGCCTCGACGGTATGGGCGTGCTGGCGAGAATTCGTGACGCCGGCCTCGATGTTCCCGTGATCGTACAAACCGCCCATGGCGGGATCGACAACGTGGTCTCCGCGATGCGGGCGGGCGCGCACGATTTCGTGGTGAAGCCGGTCGGCATCGAACGCCTGCAGGTGTCCTTGCGCAACGCCCTCAACGCCAGCGCGCTGAAGGGCGAACTGCAGCGCATCCGCCACCGCCGCGAAGGCAAACTCACCTTCGGCGACATCGTCACCCGCTCCGAGACGATGAACCACGTCATCGCGATGGGCAGGAAGGCTGCATCGTCCACGATTCCCGTGCTGATCGAAGGCGAATCCGGCGTCGGCAAGGAACTGATCGCCCGCGCCATCCACGGCTCCTCCGAGCGTAGCGCCAAGCCGTTCATCACCGTCAACTGCGGCGCGATCCCGGACAACCTGGTGGAGTCGCTGCTGTTCGGTCACGAGAAGGGCGCGTTCACCGGCGCGACCGAACGGCATGCGGGCAAGTTCGTCGAGGCCAACGGCGGCACGCTGTTTCTCGACGAGATCAGCGAATTGCCGCTGGCGGCGCAGGTGAAACTGCTGCGCGCCCTGCAGCAGGGCGAGGTCGAGGCGGTCGGCGGGCGCAAGCCCGTGAAGGTCGATGTGCGGATCGTGTCGGCGACCAACCGCAACCTGCTCAATCAGGTGAAGGCCGGCACATTCCGCGAAGATCTGTTCTATCGCCTGCACGTGCTGCCGCTGACGATTCCGCCGCTGCGCGCGCGCCGCGAGGACATCCCGCATCTGGTGCGGCACTTCATGACGCGTATCGCCGCCGAGGAGAACCGGCCCGTGACCAGCGTCAGCGGCGAAGCCATGGCGATGCTGGGACAATTGGCCTGGCCCGGCAACGTCCGCCAGCTCGAAAACGCGGTGTACCGCGCCGTGGTGATGAGCGACGGCGGCCAGCTCGGAGCGGATGATTTTCAAACTGGCGGAATGTCCCCGGCCCCGGTTTCCGACGCGGAGCCGGTGGTTATTGACAGCCCACCCTCTTCCCCCGGCGAGACTGTTGCAGGTGCCGAAATACCAATTGCGCCATCGCCAGCGCCAGCCGGATTCATGTCCGCCTACGGCACGCTGTCCATGCTCGGCGAAGACGGCGAAATGCGCGCCCTCGCTGACATGGAGGCGGAAACCATCCGCTTCGCCATCGCCCATTATCGCGGTCAGATGTCGGAGGTCGCGCGGCGCTTGAAGATCGGCCGTTCGACGCTTTACCGGAAACTGGATGAAGCCGCGGCCTCCGGCACGGACTCCGGCCTTTCGCGTTGAAATGCGAATCACTGTCGCATGGAACGCGGGGACGGCTTTTTCGTTACTCATATCCGAACCGTTGCGGCGCGGTGACAGACACAGGAAAAGCACGCGGCAATGCGCGCAAGCCGTTGCAAGACATGCCGAATTGAAGTCACTTCCTGTGAGATGACTTCGAGTTGATCTAGCGGCGGCTGGCCGCTTCAAGCTGGCGCGTGTAGCGTTTCGCGCGTGTATGTTTCGCAGTGTTTTCAATGCGAACTGCGTAAGCAACCTCCGATCTGGCCGGCGCTTTTGCATCAGGCAGTGACGGAAATCATCATGAGCTGCTCCATGCCGGGGCAGCTCCACCCGACAGGGTGCGAGAATTGGGGTGCGAGAATGCGTGACTTTTCGACCGGCCACCGCAAGAGCCCGCTTGGCGTCAACCAAATCGGCTTCGACAGGATTTTGATGGCCGTAGCCGCTACATTCCTCTCTGTCGCCGCGGCCACCGCAAATGCGCAGTCCGGTCCCGTAAAGAGTCCGGCAGATCTCGCCATCGACGCGGCGATCCCGCTTCCCGAACCCGCCAACGTACCGCCGCCGACGGTGAACGACTTCAAGCCCGATACCACGGCCGCCGCTCCGGCTCCCACGACATCCCCAAAGAAGGAAGAGGCTGCAGCGCCGATCGCTGCACCGGCTACCACCGCAACTGTTCCTCCGGCTGCAACTGCGCCGACGGCAACGGCACCAACCGCAACAATGCCGGCCGCAACAGCAGCAGTCCCGGCCGCTGAGCCTCCCAAGACCGAACCTGCCAAGACCGAACCAGCAACGGCCGCTCCGGCGATTGCGGCCGCCGATCAGCCGGTTGCCGACAAGCTGCGCGACCTGCTCGCCGCCAAGGGTGCGCGCTACTTCGACCGTAAGAACGAGCGCACCGCCGTCGATAACTTCTACAAGGACCGCAACTACACTCCGCTCTGGAGCGAGGCCGGCGCCGCGAGCGACCGCGCCAAAAGCGTGATCGCGCGCCTCAAGGACGCGAGCAGCGACGGCATGAACCCGGCCGATTATCCGACGCCGGATTTCGCCGCTGCGACCACTCCTGACGCCCAGGCCGAGGCTGAACTGCGCCTGACCGCAAGCATGCTCGACTATGCGCGCCACGCGCAGAGCGGCCGCATGCACTTCTCGCGCGTGAGCGCGGACATCTCGTTCCCCGAGCATCCGGTCGATCCGGTCGAGGTTCTCATCAATGTATCGACGGCGCGGGACGCGTCCGCGGCGCTGGCGGGCTACAATCCGCCGCACAAGGGCTATCAGGCGCTGAAGGCGAAGCTCGCCGAGTTGCGCGGCGTGACCGAAGACACCTCAAAACACATCGCCGAAGGCGACGTGTTGAAGTTCGTCAAGCCGACCAGGAAGAAGCCGAATCCCGTGGTCGCGGAAGACGACCGCGTTCCGGCGCTGCGCGCCAAGCTTCACATCACCGAGAACGCCGACGACAAGCGCTACGATGCAAAGGTGGCCGACGCGGTCCGCAAGTTCCAGTCGGGCAACGGCCTGAAGGCGACCGGCGTGCTCGACAATGTCACGGTGCGCGCACTCAACGGCCCAAAGAACGACCGCAAGATCGACATCGTGCGCGCCAACATGGAGCGCTGGCGCTGGCTGCCGCGCGAGCTCGGCGCGAAGGCGCTGGGCGACGCCTATGTGATCCTCAACATTCCGGACTACACGCTCAAGCTGATGCAGGGCGACAAGCAGATCTGGACCACCCGCGTCGTCGTCGGCAAGCCGGGCAAGCATGCAACCCCGGAACTGACGGAAACGATGAAGTTCATCACAGTCAATCCGACCTGGAACGTGCCGCCGTCGATCATCTACAACGAGTATCTGCCTGCGCTGGCGCAGGACCCGACCGTGCTCGACCGCATGGGTCTCAAGCTCGCGCGCGCCGCAGACGGCAGCATCCGCATCTCCCAGCCGCCGGGCGACGCCAACGCGCTCGGCCGTATCCGCTTCAACTTCCCGAACAAGTTCCTGGTCTATCAGCACGACACGCCGGACAAGCATTTGTTCGCCAAGGAAGAGCGCGCTTTCAGCCACGGCTGCATGCGCGTGCAGAACCCCGACCAGTACGCGGCGAACCTGCTGAGCATCGCGCTGCCGAAAGACAACTACACGCCCGAGAGGATCAAGGGCATGTACGGCCGCAGCGAGGTCAACATCAATTTCCCGACCCCGATCCCGGTCAACATCACCTATCAGACCGCATTCGTGGACAGCGCGGGCAAGCTCGAGTTCCGCAAGGATATCTACAGCCGCGATTCCAGGGTGCTTGCGCTGCTCAAGAGCAGCGAAGGCCGCGACATGGAAACCGCCGTGTCCCACGCCCAGCCGAACTACGTCCGCCCGACCAATGTGCGGGTTCCCGGCGACAGCTTCGCCAGCAACAGCGGCTTGGGTTTCTTCGAGCGCCTGTTCGGGCCTCCCATGCCGCCGCCGGCCCCCGTGCGTCAGCGCCGGGTGGTTCGCTAGGGAACTTCGCGGAAACCCGGCCCAAAGGCGCCGATTTTCCCCGGTTTCCACAGTTTGAAGGGCTCCGCTACTGGCGGGGCCCTTTTTCATTAACCATTGCCTCCAAAGCATTCCTGGCCGGATCGGCCTGACGGCCCTTTTTTGCCATACTCCGGGGGGCATACTCGTGCCTTCACGAGCCTGTGACAGACTTGGGTCAGGCTCGTGGGACTTGGGATTGTAAAGACTTGGGTTCGTAAAGACTTGGGTTCGTAAAGACTTGGGAAAACTAAGACTTGGACTAAGACTTGGACCAAGACTTCGGAAACTGAGACTTGGGAAGCTACGCGGCGCGGGGATTGGTAAATAACGCTTAACCCCCCTGCCTTAAGACGATGTTCATCCTCTCCCGTTGCGTGGGGTAGCGGGGGATCACCTAAACAAACTGACGGCTGACGGGATTCTGAGTGGCGGGCGGTTTTCCACGCGGCATTGGCTTTGAATGGCTTTCGCGCACCTCGGTGCGTGTCGGCCTCGCCTCGCTGCTGCTGATCGCGACCAACGCCCGCTCCGTCCATAACGCCACCGCCGACGGCGACACCCGCACCCTCTCCTTCCATCACACC
>JAGVII010000890.1 GCA_020056155.1 Afipia sp. | reverse complement strand
CCAGTAGACCCGCAGGTCGCCGGCGTTCTTGGTGTAGAGCGTGCCCTCGCCATAGCGCAGGCCGGCGACGAAAGCGCCGCTGCCTTCCTCGCCGAGCACATAGCCGTTGGGCAGGCCCCACTGGCTGACCGCACGTTCGATCACCGATGCCAGCCCGCGGGAGACGCCGCCGAAGAACCGGTGGCCCGCGCCGACCAGTTCGTCGGGGCCATAGCTATTGGGGGCGGCTCGCTGCTGGGCAGAGGCCGGCATTGCCAGGGAGATCGTCGCTGCAAATACCAGCGCCGCGATACGCGAAGCAAAGGTCATGAAAGAACCCCTTAGACCAACAGATGGCCGAGTTTCATAGCCATCGCTTAACGCCTTGCTGAGAAGCAATGGCTTAAGCTCCGGTCCCACGTCCCCGACTCGAATGTTATCAGCATCAACTATGACGGCACGGCGGCAGGAAAATAAAGGGCAGCGCCTTGGAATTGCCTGTGTTGCGGTCTTGGCCGGGGCTGTGATCCTCGCCGGACCGGATGCGGGCGCATGGGCGGCGGTCACCGAACGGGTGGTGGTGAACCGTCATAGCGGCCTTGCCATCGACGGCTTCGATCCCGTGGCCTATTTCACCGATGCCGAGGCGATGAGGGGCGCGCCGGATATCGAAGCTTCCAAGGCAGGGGTTGTCTGGCGCTTTCGCAACGACGCCAATCGCGCTGTTTTCCTCGCTCATCCGGACATCTACGGACCCCGGTTCGGGGGTTACGATCCGGTCGATGTGGCACAGGGCAAGGCCGTCGCAGGACGGGCACAGTTGTGGCTGATTTCAGGCGAGCGGTTGTATCTCTTCAGCCGTGAAGAGAATCGCGATGCCTTTGCGGCCGATCCGGACAGCGTTCTCAGGCAGGCCGCCGGAAAATGGCCCGCGCTGGTCGAGACACTCTCCAACTACTAGTGCCCATTTTCCGAAGTCAGTGATGCGTCTGCGCAGCCACACCAGGCGGCACTAGCCCGCCACGGCGGGGTCGCCCCAGGCGATGAATTCGGGGACCAGAAAGTCCTCACGAGCTTCGCCGAAGCAGAGGGCAGCGCCCTTGCTGTCGGTGATCTTTCCGCCCGCCGCCGTCACAACCGCATGGCCGGCCGCGACGTCCCATTCGGACGTCGGCGACAGCCGGGGATAGATGTCCGCCCCGCCCTCGGCGATGCGGCCAAACTTGACCGCCGAGCCCAGGTGTTGCCGGATCGCCCCGGGACGGGCGGCGATGAAGGCTTCGGTCCGCTTGTCGCCGTGCGACCGGCTCACGGCCACGATCCAGGCGCCGCCGGGACCGGGATGGCGACGCGTATGGATCGGCTGGGCTGTGCGGAACCTGCCATCCTTGGTCACCAGCAGCCGCTCCGATCCCCGGCCCACAAGGCCTCTCCACACCAGGCCGAGGGCGGGCGCGGCGATAATTCCAAGCAGGGGCTGGCCGTGGGTGATGAGCGCGACGTTGACGGTGAATTCGTCGCGCCCGGCGACGTACTCCTTGGTGCCGTCCAGCGGATCGACCAGAAAAAAGCTGTCTTTATAGGGGCGGGCGGCGAGGTCGGTGCGTTCCTCAGACAGTGCTGGAATATGCGGCAACAGTGCCTTCAGGCCCTCCGCGATGATCCGGTCGGCAGCCATGTCGGCTTCGGTGACCGGCGATCCGTCGGACTTGCCGTGAACCCGCATGCCAGATCGATCGACCGCGAGGATCGCGGCTCCCGCCTTCGCGACGATGTCCGTCAACGGCTCCATCAGGGCGGCTGCGGCGTCACGGTCAATTGCCGGGCCGGTCATCGAGAGGTCTCAGTTGCGTGCATACCGATCTTCAATCCGCTGTGGTCGGTGTCCTAGTGTGGTGGTTCGCAAGTCCGCATCATTTCTACAACGCCCTTTTACGGACTTGCGAACCGAAACCACACTAGAATCATAATCTTCCAGTGTCCTTTCGAATCCGAAGTTCGCTACGGAAGGTGCTGTGGAATGCGGCGAACTTCGGATTCAGCACGCCAGTGTCGGTGGCCGCGGGCCCAGCCGCAGTGTATCAAACCATAAAGCATGTGTGATTCGCCGCGTCAGCACCGTGCGGTTGTTGGTGTGCGCGTGATCACAGGAAATCGCCGAAAAACCCCTGAAAATCCGAGGAAGTCTATGTCTGGCACGTCAACTCCCGGTCCTGCCCCCGATGCTCTCGAACTCGCGGCGCTGATGTGCTCGCGCGTCTGCCACGATCTCATCAACCCGGTGGGCGCCATCGTCAACGGCCTCGAGGTGTTCGACAGCAGCAACAAGGAAGACGACAAGGAGTTCGCGCTCGATCTGATCCGCAAAAGCGCGAAATCGACCTCCGCGCGCCTGCAGTTCTGCCGCATCGCCTACGGCGCGGCGGGCTCGGCGGGATCGCAGATCGATCTTGGCGAGGCTCAGAAGATGACGCGCAACCATCTTGAGGATGAAAAGACCAAAATCACCTGGAATTTGCCGCACGTCCTGATGGCGAAGAACCGGGTCAAGCTGTTGCTGAACATGTTCGTGATTGCGCAGCAGGCGATTCCGCGCGGCGGCGAACTGATCGTCGATCCGATCGGCGAGGGAGATACGATGGGGTTTCGCCTCCGCGCCGCCGGCACCAACGCGCGCGAGCCGCAGAACGTCGCGTCGCAACTGAACCTCGACAATGCCGGATCGGTGTCCGCGCATGCGGTCCAGCCCTACTACACGGCGCTGCTGGCGCAGGCATGCGGGCTGAAGGTGTCGCTCGCGGCCGAAACGGACGCCGTCGTCGTCACCGCGTCCTGATCGCATCTTCATAAACTCTTAATGAACGGCGCTGCCCGGAAAGGTGTTCTTCTCCGGGAGCGCCTTAGCGCTTTATTCAGTGCGTTCTTTTCTGTTTGCTCAACCAATATTAAACGCTTTGCGTCGAGACTGAGCGCATTCCGGGAGGCGTGTGTTGCGTGCCCGTTTGCGCGAAGGCTTGATTATATGGACGATCTGCTGCGTGAATTCCTCACCGAGACGAACGAGAGTCTCGACACTGTCGACAATCAGTTGGTCCGGTTTGAACAGGACCCGAACAACGCCAAGATTCTCGACAACATCTTCCGGCTTGTTCATACGATCAAAGGGACCTGCGGCTTTCTCGGATTGCCGCGCCTTGAAGCGCTGGCTCACGCAGCCGAGACGCTCATGGGCAAATTCCGGGACGGAATGCCGGTGACCGGCGAGGCCGTCACGCTGATCCTGAGCACGATCGACCGCATCAAGGAAATTCTCGGCCAGCTCGAAGCCACCGAAGCGGAGCCTGAAGGCGCCGACGTCGATCTGATCGATGCGCTTCACCACATGGTCGAACAGGGCATGGCCGCGATGGCTGCGCCTGCACCCGAAGCCGCCGCAGCAAAGCCTGCCGTGACGGTGGGCGCCGTGGTCCAGCAGACACTTGAGCGCGAATTGCGGCCAGGCGAGGTCTCACTGGATGAACTCGAGCGCGCATTCCGCGAAACCGAGATGGAAATCGCGGCGCCGCCGCTTGCTCCCGTCGAGCAACCGGTTGCGAAAGCTGAAGCCCCGAAGGCCGAAGCGCCGAAGGCCGAGGCTCCAAAGGCGGCAAAGCCGGGCGCGAAGAAGCCGGTCATCGAGAACGAGACCACGGAGGGCGACAAGATCGCCAACCAGTCCATTCGCGTCAACGTCGACACGCTCGAGCACCTGATGACGATGGTGTCCGAGCTGGTGCTGACCCGCAACCAGTTGCTGGAAATCAGCCGGCGCAACGAGGATTCCGAATTCAAGGTGCCGCTTCAGCGGCTGTCCAACGTCACCGCCGAGTTGCAGGAAGGCGTCATGAAGACGCGGATGCAGCCGATCGGCAACGCGTGGCAGAAGCTGCCGCGCATCGTGCGCGACCTGTCGAGCGAACTCGGCAAGCAGATCGAACTCGAAATGCACGGCGCCGATACCGAGCTCGATCGCCAGGTGCTCGATCTGATCAAGGACCCGCTCACGCACATGGTCCGCAACTCCGCCGACCATGGCCTTGAGACCACGGCCGACCGTGTCGCCGCCGGCAAGCCGGAGCAGGGTACGATCCGCGTTTCCGCCTATCATGAGGGCGGTCACATCATCATCTGCATCGCCGACAACGGGCGCGGCCTGAACACCGAGCGCATCAAGCAGAAGGCCGTGCAGAACGGTCTCGTGACCGAAGCCGAAGTCGAGAAGATGACCGAGGCGCAGATTCACAAGTTCATTTTCGCGCCGGGCTTCTCCACGGCTGCGGCGGTGACAAGCGTGTCGGGCCGCGGCGTCGGCATGGACGTGGTGCGCACCAACATCGACCAGATCGGCGGCACCATCGACGTCAAGTCGGTGCCGGGCGAGGGCTCGAGCTTCACCATCAAGATTCCGCTGACGCTGGCGATCGTCTCCGCCCTGATCGTGGAAGCCGCCGGCGATCGCTTCGCGATTCCGCAGTTGTCGGTCGTCGAACTGGTGCGCGCGCGCTCCAATTCCGATCATCGCATCGAGCGGATCAAGGACACGCCGGTGCTGCGGCTGCGCAACAAGCTGCTGCCGCTGATGCACCTGAAGAAGCTGCTCAAGATCGACGACGGCGCGTCCATCGATCCGGAGAACGGCTTCATCGTGGTGACGCAGGTCGGCAGCCAGACATTCGGCATCGTGGTCGATGGCGTTTTCCATACCGAGGAAATCGTCGTCAAGCCGATGTCCACCAAGCTCCGCCACATCGGGATGTTCTCGGGCAACACCATACTCGGCGACGGCGCTGTCATCATGATCATCGATCCGAACGGCATCGCCCAGTCGCTCGGTACGGCGGCGGCTTCGCACAGCGAGATCGCGGACGAGAATGCTGCCGCGCGGGCGAATTCCGATGTCCAGCTGACATCGCTCCTGGTGTTCCGGTCAGGCTCGTCTCAGCCAAAGGCCGTGCCGCTGGCGCTGGTCACCCGGCTGGAAGAGATCGCCGTCGACAAGATCGAACTTTCGAACGGCCGCCATATGGTTCAGTACCGCGAGCAACTGATGCCGCTGGTCGAGATGGAAGGCGTTACGCTTCGCGAGAGCGGCGTTCAGCCGATCCTCGTATTCGCCGACGACGGCCGTGCGATGGGCCTCGTGGTCGATGAGATCATCGACATCGTCGAGGAGCAGTTGAGCATCGAGGTGGCCAGCACGCGGGAAGGTGTGCTGGGGTCCGCTGTGGTGAAGGGCCAGGCGACAGAAGTGATCGACGTCGGACACTTCCTGCCGATGGCGTTTGCCGACTGGTTCAGCCGCAAGGAAATGCGCCTGTCCGCGACCGCCCAGACCGTCCTGCTGGTCGACGACTCCGCGTTCTTCCGCAACATGCTTGCGCCGGTTCTGAAGGCCGCAGGTTATCGCGTGACCGTGGCGCAGAACGGACAGGAAGGGCTTGCTGTCCTGCGCTCGGGCAATTCGTTCGACGTCGTGCTGACGGATATCGAGATGCCCGAGATGAACGGCTTCGAGTTCGCCGAAGCGATCCGCGCGGATCACCGGATGGAAACGATGCCGATTATCGCGTTGTCATCCGTCGTCTCCCCGGCAGCCATCGAACGCGGCCGTCAGGCCGGCTTCCACGACTATGTCGCGAAGTTCGACCGTCCGGGATTGATCGCCGCGTTGAAAGAACAGACCGCTGACGTCAAGCAGGCGGCGTAAGGAACATGACAATGAATTCAAATGTTGAAGGCGCTGACCGCGGGATCACCGAATACGTCACCGCGATGATCGGCGGGCAATTGTTCGGTTTGCCGATTTCACGCGTCCAGGACGTCTTTATGCCCGAGCGGCTGACACGGGTGCCGCTGGCGTCCGCGGATGTGGCCGGTGTCCTCAATCTTCGCGGCAGGATCGTCACGGCGATCGACATGCGCGCGCGTCTCGGTCTGGCGAAGATCGAGGATGGCCGTCCGCCGATGGCGGTGGGCGTCGATCTGCGCGGTGAATCCTACGGTCTGCTGATCGACAGCATCGGCGAAGTTCTCAAGCTCGCGGACGACAGCCGCGAGGTGAATCCCGTTAACCTCGACCCGCGCATGGCGAAAATGGCCGGCGGTGTCCATCGGCTCGATGGACAGTTGATGGTTGTTCTCGATGTCGACCGCGTTCTGGAGATCAATCCGGACATGCTGGCGGCCTAAAAGGCGAATCTGGGAAATAACGCAAAGCCCCGTGACGGCGGCCCACACGGGAACTGAGGAAAAAGAGGCTAAGATGAAAACATGTCTGATCGTTGACGATTCGAGCGTCATCCGGAAAGTCGCGCGGCGTATTCTGGAGGGATTGGATTTCCAGATCGTCGAAGCCGAGGATGGCGAGAAGGCCATGGAAGTCTGCAAGCGCGGAATGCCGGACGCCGTTCTGCTCGACTGGAACATGCCGGTCATGGACGGCTACGAGTTCCTCCGTAACCTGCGCATGACGCCGGGTGGCGACAGGCCGAAGGTGGTGTTCTGCACCACCGAGAATGATGTCGCCCACATTGCCCGCGCGCTCCATGCAGGCGCCAACGAGTACATCATGAAGCCGTTCGACAAGGAAATCGTGACGGCGAAGTTTCATGAGGTCGGTCTGATCTAAGCTCTGCGCTGGAACGGCCGCCTGTTGGCGCTGCATCCGGGTTGAGTTGCGTAAATTGTTGCCGTTCGGTTGCGTAGAGTTGGTTATTTCATGAGCGTTGCAGTCCTGACTCCTCTCGGCTCGTCCGCACAGCGGCACGAGCCGCTGCGCGTCATGGTGGTCGATGACTCAGCCGTCATCCGCGGACTTATTTCCCGCTGGATCGAGGCCGAGCCCGATCTGACGGTCGCGGCGTCGATCCGGACCGGCCTCGATGCGGTCAACCAGCTCGTGCGTGTCGATCCCGATGTGGTCGTGCTGGATATTGAAATGCCGGACATGGATGGCATTTCGGCGCTGCCGCTATTGCTCGAGAAGAAGCCGAATCTCGTCATCATCATGGCCTCGACCCTGACCCGCCGGAACGCGGAGATCAGCTTCAAGGCGCTGTCGCTCGGCGCGTCCGACTACATTCCAAAGCCCGAAAGTACGCGGGAGATGTCCGCTGCGGACATCTTCAAGCGGGATCTGATCGAAAAGATCCGCCATCTCGGCGCGCGGCTGCGCCGTCCGGCGGTGGTTGCCAGTCCGCCGTTGTCTCCGGCCGCGCAGCCGGTACGCGCGCCATTGCCGCGGACGTCAGCCGGCGCGGTGCCGCCGGTTGCCCAGCCCAGGCTGATGCTGCGGCCGTTCAGCGCGAGCGCTCCGCGTGTGCTCCTGATCGGATCATCCACCGGCGGCCCGCAGGCGCTGATGAATCTGGT
>JAGVII010000214.1 GCA_020056155.1 Afipia sp. | reverse complement strand
TTCAGCAAGATCCAGTCGCCCACCGGCGGCCGTGCGAATGTCACCGTGAGGTCGGCGTTGATGAAACTCCAGCGGCTGAAATCCAGCACCGCCGAGACGCCGTTCGAGCAATCCGCCGCCAGCGCGGCCTTCATCGCCTGCGAAATCGGCGCGCCCTCGACGATTGGGCGCTCGGCGCGAAACCAGATGGCCGCGGAGCCGAGTTTCAGAAACCCGCCCTTGACGGCGCTCAGCGTTACCCCGCCAAGGAAGCTGCTGGACGTTTGCGGCTCCTCGCGACCCGCCTCCGGACCGGGAACGTCAATCGGCATCTCCGGCACAACGTCCTGAGGCAGTGTCACCGCCTGCGTCCTGACCTTGAGCACGGTGGCGCGGACCACCTCAACGCCATTGGCCAGAAGACGAACCGCGCAGAGCTGGATCTTGCGTCCCTCGCGTACCACCTCGGTCTCGATCGTGAGCGGCGCCACTGGCACCGGCCGCATCAGATCGACGGTCAGCCGCGCCACATGCATCGGCTGTGGCGATGGAATCTGCTCGGCGGCCCACACGATCAGGGACGACGGCGCGCCGCCATGCTGCATGCTGGGGTCCCATGGACCCGCAGCATGCTCACTCGTGAACACACGATTGCCCTCGACGCGAAAGACAGCTTCCATGATGTGCGCCCGCTCCGGCCTTCCCGCCTGGCTCTACTGCAGCGGTGCGTCGGCAGCCGCCTCGTATTCTTTCTTGAAGCGCGCCACCAGTTCTGCGACCGGCAGCACCTTGTCGACGCTTCCGATGCCCTGACCGCTGCCCCAGATTTCCTTCCAGGCTTTCGGCTTGTTGCGTTCGCCGCTGGCGTCGGTGCCGAAATTCATCTTCGACGGATCGGACACCGGCAGATTTTCCGGGTCCATGCCGGCAGCCACGATCGACGGCTTGAGATAATTGCCGTGCACGCCGGTGAACAGGTTCGAATAGACGATGTCGTCGGCCGAAGACGCCGCGATCATGCCCTTGTAGTTTTCAGGGGCGTTGGCTTCCTGCGTGGCGATGAACGCCGAACCGATATAGGCGAAGTCGGCGCCGAGCACCCGAGCGGCGCGGATGGCGCGGCCGTGTCCGATCGCGCCGGACAATGCGATCGGGCCATCGAACCATTGACGGGTCTCTGCCACGAACGCGAACGGCGAGATCGCGCCGGCATGGCCGCCCGCGCCGGCGGCCACCAGCACGAGACCATCCGCGCCCTTCTCGACAGCCTTGTGCGCGAACTTCTGGTTGATGACGTCATGAAAGGTGATGCCGCCCCAGGCATGCACGGCCTGGTTCAATTCCTCACGCGCGCCGAGCGAAGTAATCACCATCGGCACCTTGTGCTTCTCACAAACCGCAAGATCCTGATCGAGACGGTTGTTGGACTTGTGCACGATCTGATTGACGGCGAACGGCGCCGAGAGACGATCGGGATGCGCCTTGTCGTGCGCCGCGAGTTCTTCCTTGATCCGGTGCAGCCATTCATCCAGCAGCGCGGCGGGGCGGGCATTCAACGCCGGAAACGAGCCGACGATTCCCGCCTTGCACTGGGCGATGACGAGATCCGGTCCCGACACGATGAACAACGGTGACCCGATCGCCGGAATTGAAAGGCGACCTTTGAACAAGGCAGGCATCGACATCAGAAAATCCTCTTCCCCAAGACTGAAACCAGCAACTGACCGGCACGCGCGCGTCAGCGCTGCGGCAAATGTGCCACGGTCATAGGGGTTACAGCCATTTCTTGAAAGAGGCTTGTGTTTACTGGCAAACGGCCCGGGTCACGAAATTTTCTGTCCGGCACGCGCCCTTGCCGGAAAAATAGGCCTTTGCCGAGCATTTCTGGGCGGATTCGATATCGACGCTGTTGCCGCCGGCGTAGCCTTTCTCCTTGCAGAGCTGGTCTGCCGCAAGTTTGCAATCCGGCGCGCCGTTCCCCGCTGCGGGACAAAGCGTACGCCCGTTGGCAATCGACTGGCCCGACAGGGGCGCGATCCGCTTCAGACTGTCCGTCGCATCCTTGGCGCTGGAGTTCAGCCCGTCGAGCGCCTTCCCCGGACTGGGCAAGGCCGAACTTAAACCTGACGCGGAGTCCTTCAGCAGCTTGCCGATTTCCTCAACCAGTCCCGGATTGCTGGCTGGAGGTGGAGGCTGGGTTGCCGGCGGAGTTGGCTGCTGCGATGGCGCGACCTGAAGCTGCGGCTGGGCCTGCTGCGGCCAGGCCGCCGTCGTTCCCCACAGGATCATGAGGACCGCAACCATCAGGACCATGCGTCCTCGCACGTCCACGAACAAATCGCTGGTGTGATCGGACATGGCTCGAGAGTATCCCGGCGCTGCTGCCGGGAAAAGGACTATGTCCGGCGCGGTTTCGCCATATGAACCGCGCTGTCGATCAGAACAGCCGGAAAGCGATGATGAAACCGAGCACCAGCGTGACGGCGGCGATGGTCACCCAGAGACCGAGACGCTTCTCGATGGTCTCGCGAATCCAGGTGCCGTAGCGATTGAGCAGGATCGCGACAATGAAAAACCGTCCGCCGCGCGCGATGATCGAGAAGAGCACGAACAGCAGCAGATTGTAGTTGGCAAAACCGGAAGTGATCGTCACGAGTTTGTAGGGGATCGGCGTCAGGCCTTTCAGCAGGATGATCCATGCGCCGTATTCGGCGTAGGATGCGCGGAACGCCTCCACCTTGTCGCCGTAACCGTAGAGATTGATCAGCCATTGCCCGACGGAATCATAAAGCAACGCGCCGATAGCGTAGCCGACGACGCCGCCAGCGACCGATGTCACCGTGCAGACCAGCGCGTAGAGCCACGCCTTCTGCGGCCGCGCCAGCGACATCGGGATCAGCATGACGTCGGGAGGAATTGGAAAGAACGAGCTTTCAGCGAACGACACAGCGCCCATCAGCCAAAGGGCGTAAGGCTTGTCGGCGGCGGCAATGCACCAGTCATACATTCGTCTCAGCATGGCGCGATGAACCACCGTCCGGGCAATTTGTCCATGTGTGGGAACGTGTAATTAGCCGCTGATTAGCGGCGCTTTTTCAACCGGCCGCTCTGGAGCGCGACAATTGGTCGCCGCGCGACGCTCTCGGGCGCTGATGGTGGCGCAATTTTGGCAGCCGCCTTTGAAGTGATGCCGGATTTGTCAGACGCGGGCCTGACTGCATGCGGCGTGTCTGCAGACGCTTTCGGCAGTTTCTCGGCGATGCCCTGGGTCCGTTCGCGACGATCCATTTCGGCCCACACATCTTCCGGGCGCACACCTGCAGCCACCCAGAGAACCGACAGGTTATAAAGCAGATCGGCGCTTTCCCGGATCACCGCATCGGAGTCGCCGTTGACCGCATCAATCACGACCTCGATGGCCTCTTCGGCGAGTTTCTTCGCCATTTTCGCCGGTCCGCGCTGAAACAGCCGTGCCGTCCGCGACGTCGCCGGATCGAGATCCTTGGCCGCGATAACCGCGTGATAAAGCCGTTCCAGCGAATCACTCATACATCGAACCTAGATCAAATCTCTCGCCAGCGTGTTAACGGCCACCCCAAATGACTGAAAATGCTCCCAAAAAGCAAGCCGCCGGGATTGCTCCCGGCGACGAACCAACAGGTTTGCCTGACGATCAGTACGTCGGAATGCGGTAGTAGCCGCCGCCCGCATACGGATAGCCACCGTAATAGGCCGGACCGCCGTAGTAATGGCGTCCGTAATAGGGGCCGCCGCCGTAATAGTAGTTGTTGCGGTAGTAGTCGCGGCGGCGCTGCTCGGCGACGATGGCGCCCATGGTGCCCAGCGCCATGCCCATGAAAGCCATACCGGCTGCGTTGTTGCGATAGCCGCGGCGCACGGCGCGGCGACGCGCGCGGGAGCTGAAATCAGTGGCTTCGCTGGCGTTCGCAGGCTCGGCAGAGGTGGTTCTGGCTGCCGGGGCAGCGGCCAGCGGTTCTGCCTGCGCGGACAGCGGCGGTACAGCCACGGTCAAGACCAGCGCAGCAGCCGTCGCCAGAACAACAGCTCGGGTGAAAGGCGAAGGCGAAGTCTTACGAATAAGCATTTCAAC
>JAGVII010000699.1 GCA_020056155.1 Afipia sp. | reverse complement strand
GCCTGCAGCAGCGGCGGAATCTCGGGAAGCGCCAGTTTGACCGTGATCTGATTGAAGCCCCAGCTCAGGCACAGCATCACCATCAGGATGATGGCCGTCGCGCTTAACGGACGCCCCGCTGGCGCTATCTTCAAGTTATCTGGCGACATGGCCCCCCGTGTCCGGCTTTCCGCCGTGTTGTTGTTTTGGCCTATGCGGCCCGCTGGCAATGTGCACAGGTGCCGGTGATTTCCACCACCGACAATTTCGGCGCGAAGCCTGTTCCGCGTGCAGCTTCATTGAAACTTAGCGCGAGCGGCGCCGCCGGAATTTCGCCGACCGACCCGCATGTCTCGCAAATCAGAAAAGCCACCACCGCCGTCTCGTCGTGATTGTGCGCGCAGGCCAGGAACGCGTTGCGGCTTTCGATGCGGTGAACGAGACCGTTCTCCATCAGGAAGTCCAGCGCGCGATAGACCGTGATCGGTGCCGGACGCGGCATGGTCTTGGCCAGTTCGTCGATCACCTCATACGCACCGAGCGGCCGATGGCTGGACAGCAACGCGCCCAAAACCTGCCGCCGGATCGGCGTGAATTTTTGACCGCGCCCGGTGCAGACCTTCTCGGCATGCGAAATCGCATCCTCGGCGCAGCGGCCGTGGTCATGATTTGGGTCAGGAAAAACCGGCTTCGATTGTTTCATCCGCTCAATATGTAGTGCGGTTGCCGTGATTCCGCTCATAATTTCAGTGGCTTCATCTGCCACAATGTTTTGCGATGCAAAATTTTCTATTGCATCGCATCATAAAAGTCCCAAATCACCTGTCTACAACAGATCGACCGATCCTCAGACGACCGAATTGTCGCATCATTTCAGAGAGAAAGAAGCTCATGGCGACCACTCTCAAGACCTATCTCGACAACCTGACACCATGGAACTTCTCCGGCACTCGCAAGCCAAGCGCCGCCAAGAAGATCAACCTGGCGCTTCAGGGCGGCGGATCGCACGGAGCGTTCACCTGGGGCGTCCTCGATCATTTCCTCGCAGACGGACGGCTGGAGATCACGGGGATTTCCGGCGCGTCAGCCGGCGCCATGAACGCCGTGATGCTCGCCGATGGCTTGACGCGCGGCGGACCCGAGGAAGCGCGCAAGCGGCTGGCCGCATTCTGGCGCGCAACCAGCACCGGCGGGGATTTACCGCCGGTCCAGCGCGCCATGACCGACCGGATGTTTTCGATGATGCCGTTCGCGGCCTCGCCGATACAAAACTGGTTTGAGGCGATGGCGCACTACTTCTCGCCCTACGAACTCAATCCTCTCAACATCAATCCGCTCAGCCAGCTTATCGAACGCTTCGTCGATTTCGATGCGCTGCGCGCCAACACCGACCTCGCGCTCTATATCTCGACCACCAACGTGCACACCGGGCGGTTGCGCATCTTCGCGAACGAAAAGATCACCGCCGATGTGGTGATGGCGTCCGCCGCGCTGCCATTCATGTTTCGCGCGGTCGAGATCGACGGCGTTCCCTATTGGGATGGCGGCTACATGGGCAACCCCGCGATCTTTCCGTTTCTGCAGGCGACCGATGCCGAAGACGTTCTCGTTGTACAGATCAATCCCGTGTCACGCGCGACCACGCCGAAAACCTCCGGCGAAATCATCAACCGGCTTAACGAAATCACTTTCAACTCGGCGCTGATCTCCGAACTGCGCACGATGGATTTCGTCAATCAGCTGATCGACGACGGCCGATTGCCGCGCGGCACGGGCAAGGACCAGTACCGCCGCCTCAATATCCACCGCATCGATCTTGGCGGCCTCGGCACCCGCCTCGCCGCCTCCAGCAAGATGAAGACGGACTACGAGTTTTTCGAAGTCCTGCACCGGGCCGGCAAGCGCGCAGGCAAGAAGTTCCTCGACAATCATTTCGATGACATCGGGCGCCGCAGCACGATCGATCTTGCCGCGGAATCCGGCGTCGAATGGGCCTGACCCGTCTAATATTCTGACAAATTTGATATACTTTACACCCATGCAGGCCTGCATGGGTCGTATCAGCAGTTGTGGCTTTCCCCGATTAGTAAGCAAGCTTATTATAGTTGAGCTTATTGATCGGCCCGCCAATGCCCCGCACCAACACTGATTTTCTGTTCGCGCTGTTCGAGACCCAGCGCATGCTGCGGCTT
>JAGVII010000615.1 GCA_020056155.1 Afipia sp. | reverse complement strand
CGACGCAAAGAAGAAGATCACCATCCAGGCGATCGTCTGGGTTTGCGCGCTGAGAACTCCGATCGAGAACAGGTAACCCGACACGGCGAGCAGGATGCCCGACACACTGTAGGTCAGCGCGATCATGATGCGCCGTCCGAGCGTATCGAACAGGGAGCCCAGCAGCAGCGGGCCGAGAAAATTACCGGCCGCGAACGGCAGGATGTACCAGCCGACGCTGGCGGCGGGGATAGCGAAGAAATCTGTCAAAACCAAAGCATAGGTGAAGAAAATCGCATTGTAGAAGAACGCCTGCGCGGCCATCAGGGAGAGCCCCACCAGCGATCGGCTGCGATAGGTCCGGAACAGGGTGGTGGCGACCTCCCGCAGCGGGGTATGGGTTCGCATCTTCAACCTGATCTTCGGCAACGGTTGGCCGAATTCGCGGTTGCCGGGTACGGCACGCTCGATATCCGCAACGATGTTCAGAGCCCGCTCGGGCTGACCGTGAATTATCAGCCAGCGCGGGCTTTCAGGAATCCAGAAGCGCATCACGAATACGACCAGACCAAGGCCTGCACCGGTCAGGAACGCCAGCCGCCAGCCCAGTTCAGGATCGATCACATTGGGATCGAGCAACACGATCGCACTCACTGCGCCGATCGCGGCACCGATCCAGAAACTGCCGTTGACCATCAGATCGGTGCGGCCACGATAACGCGCCGGCACAAGCTCCTGGATGGTCGAGTTGATCGCAGTGTATTCGCCGCCAATACCGGCGCCGGTGATGAACCGAAAGAGTGCAAAGCTCGCGAGATTCCATGAGAATGCCGTTGCCGCCGTAGCCGCGAGATACACCGTAAGGGTGACGAAGAACAATTTCTTGCGCCCGATCCGGTCCGTCAGCCAGCCGAAGCCGATGGCCCCGAGAACTGCACCGCCAAGATAAGCACTGGTGGCAATGCCGATATCGGTGTTGGTGAACTTGAGAACAGGACTGTCCTTCAATGCCCCAGACAACGCTCCTGCCAGAGTCACCTCAAGCCCATCCAGAATCCAGGTGATCCCCAGCGCCGCGATCACGCGGGTATGAAATCCGCTCCAGGGAAGCGAATCCAAACGCGCAGGAATATCCGTCTCGACGATGCCTTGCGCGATCGCGACAGAGGGCGGAGCGATTTTCGACGCAGCTTGTGCGGGAGACATCTGGATGCTCGTCAGAACAGACATCCCGCCGTCCCTTCTACCGGTTCCACTCTCGCCCCTTCGATGGACGCCGCAACTGGCGAAATGGAATGGCAGGACCGCCGGATGTGACCGCATCGCGGCACGTGGTGGGAATTTTGCACTCCAGGTCTCCCCAAGCGCAGCGGAACGGCCCGGAACTCATGGTTCCATGCCGTTTCGCCGGACGGTGGGTACATCCGCCACCGTCCGCAACATCAACGCCGATATGATAAGGCGGTTCCATCCGGAACCCGCATAAACTCGGTTCCGGCCGCGATCAGGCCGCACGCGCAGGCGGCATCATGACCTTATAGCCCGGAGCAAGCTCCAGTTTGGGTTCCGTCACGGTCTGCAGTTTTTCCAGCGTCATGCCCGGAATCATCTCGGCCACAAGGAGTCCTGCCGGCGTGACATCGATCACGGCATAGTTGGTGTAGATGCGCTTCACCACGCCCGCCGCCGTAAGGGGATAGCTGCAGCGAAACTTGATGCGCGGCTGCCCCTTCTTGTCAGTGTGCTCCATAAGAACACGGATTTCCCTGGCGCCGACCGCGAGATCCATCGCGCCCCCAACGCCGGGCGGGAATTCCGTATCTTCCGTGGTCCAGTTGGCGAGGTCGCCCTTTTCCGACACTTCGAATGCGCCGAGTAGGCTGACATCGAGATGACCGCCGCGGATCATCAGGAACGCGTCCGCGTGATGCACGTAGCAGCCGCCGGTAACCAGCGTCGTCAGATTCTTGCCGGCATCCGTGAGTTCTTCATCTTCCTCGCCGGGCTTCGGCGGGCCACCCATCCCGAGGACGCCATTCTCGCTGTGAAAAATCACCTCGCGGATTTTCGGCACGAAGCCCGACGTCAATGTCGGAATGCCGATGCCGAGATTGACGTAGGCGCCCTCCGGCAAATCCTGCGCCGCGCGCCATGCCATCTGGTGACGCGTCAATGGGGTGTAGCGAGCGGTTGCATCAAGGGTCACGTGTCAGCTCCTGATCTTGAGCGGTTCAGCGACGACGATCCTGTCGACGAAGATTCCGGGTGTTACGACAGCTTCGGGATCAAGCGCGCCGAGTTCGACCATGGTCTCGACCTCCACCACGGTCAACTCCGCAGCCATCGCGCAGACCGGATTAAAGTTACGGGCGGATTTGCGATAGGTGAGATTTCCCCAGCGATCAGCCTTCGCCGCTTTCACCAGTGCGATATCGCCCTTCAGCGGCTTCTCGAACACATGAAGCCGACCATCAATCTCCCGCTGCTCCTTGCCTTCGGCGAGCTTGGTACCCGCCGAAACCGGCGAGAAAAATCCGCCGAGACCGGCGGCGGCGCAACGCATGCGCTCGCTGATGGTGCCTTGCGGCACCAATTCCAGTTCAAGGCTCTTGGCCCGATAGGCATTCAGAAACGCGCTGTAATCGCCCGAGCGCGGATAGGAGCAGATGACCTTGCGCACCCGGCCGGAATTGATCAGGCGTGCCAATCCATGATCGCCGTTGCCTGAATTGTTGGCGACGATCGTCAATTCCTTTGCTCCCTGATCGTGCAGCGCTTCAAGGAGATTGTCGGCGACACCCACCGCGCCAAAACCGGGTACCAGCACGGTCGCACCGTCCTGCACACCGGCGACCGCGGCCGCCAGCGTCTCCACGCGCTTGTCGATCACCACGTTACTCCTTTGTTAGCGTTCTATTTTCTTGCCTTTGATCTATCGAGCCTAGGCAAAAAGGGCGCATCAATCAAACCTCGCGTCAGCATTGAGGGAATGCAGAAAGCAGCATTCTTTCGCATCTGCGAAATAAGCATTACGCCTTGCATCTTGTGCGATCGGGCAGATGCATCACCCATGCGCTTCACGTGCAGATGATCGTGCGATGACATCCGCGACGAAAATCGCCGTTGCAAAGTTTTGCGTGCCGGTTGTTAATTAGAACAATTACAAAAAAGCGTTTTCTGGAAATCACTGGGGAGGTGCTTGTGTCTACAGTCAAATTGACGGTCAACGGCAAAGCGGTGTCTGCCGATGTCGAGGATCGGACGCTTCTGGTCCATCTGCTGCGCGATCATCTCGGCCTTACCGGCACGCATGTGGGATGCGATACCAGCCAGTGCGGCGCCTGCGTGGTCCACATCGACGGCCGCGCGGTGAAATCCTGCACCACCCTGGTGGGCCAGGCCAACGGCACCAACGTCACCACCATCGAAGGCATTTCGAAAGGCGATATCCTGCACCCGATGCAGGCGGCCTTCCGCGACAACCACGGTCTCCAGTGCGGCTACTGCACCCCGGGCATGATCATGTCCGCTATCGACATCGTGCATCGCCATCCCGCCGGCCTCGACGAAGAAACCGTTCGTCACGAGCTGGAAGGCAACATCTGCCGCTGCACCGGCTACCACAACATCGTCAAATCGGTGCTCGACGCCGCCGG
>JAGVII010000192.1 GCA_020056155.1 Afipia sp. | reverse complement strand
GTGTTCTTCGACTTGTCGAGCGACGACGACAGCAACGCGCCCTTGTAGCCGCCGATATTCTGATACTGCTTGTTGTCGATCTCGCCGTTGACGACGTTGACGCCCGCGACCAGCCGGTTCCGGTAACCGCCGATGATGCGATCGTCTGTGACTTTTCCAAAGCCGCCGTAGTCCTTGTACTGGTAGTCCAGCCACTGGAAGATCGGGTGCATCAGGTGGCGGTCGACCGCGAACGCGCCAAACTCCACCGTGGTGGCGCCGAACCGGATCGTCGTCTTGTTGGCGATCCGCCCGCTGTCGATATTGCGCTGCTGGTCGTTGATGATGTTGCCGGGGGCAGCAGTCCGCGGCGACGTCAGCGCCGATGCGCGTGTCACCGAGCCTGGAATGCGCTGGCGGACGTCGTTGGCGTTGATGTAGAAGCGGGTCTCGAAATCCGGCGAGAACTGATAGCCGATATTGCCGCTGGCGCGGGTGCTATGACCGTAGCTGTGATCCCGGAAACCCTCGGCCTGCTGGTTTGATGCCGTGAAGAACGCATCCCACGGACCGCTCGCGCCGCCGACGCTGCCCTGGAACCGGCGATAGCCGAACGACCCCATGTCGACGCCAGCGCTGTTGACGCCCAGATCGCGGCCGGTCGGCGTCACGAAGTTGATCGCGCCGCCAAGCGAGTTCGCGCCGAACTGGAGTGCGTTGGCGCCCTTGTAGACTTCGACGTACTTGTAGGCGGTCGGGTCGATTTCCTGGAAATCGCCGTAGCCGTCGGACGTGTTGATCGGAATGCCGTCCATGTAAAGCTGAATGCCGCGCAGATGGAAATTGCGCGACAGGCTTGAGCCGCGAATCGACAGGCGGCTGTCGTCGCCCCATTTTGGCTGCACGAACACGCCCGGCACGTAGCCGAGGATGTCCTTGATCGTGCTGGCGACGGAGTTGTTCTTGTAGTCCTGCGCGGCGACTATGGCGACGCCGCCGGGTGTCTGCTGAATCTCCTGACGGGCCTGATCGGCCGTCTTCGCGCCGAGCGGCCCGGGCGTTGCCGGCCCCGAGGCTTCCGGCGCGGTTGATGCCGGAGCGGGTTGAGGATTGGCCGGTCTCGCGCCGCGGTTTCTTGCCGGACGAGGCTGCCGTTCGGCCTCCACGTTGACGGTTGGAAGGCTTTGCGGCGCGGTCTGCGCATGAGCGAAAGGGGTGACGGCAAGGATTGATGCAGACGCCAGCAGAATGCTGCGCGCCCGTATGGAAACGGAAAACATGGGTTGAGTCCCACCAGTGAGATTGACGATTGAACGGGTGCGCGTGAGCGCTAAGTCGTCAGCTCAGGTGGGGAGGGCCGCGGGGCTGGTGATCGCTGTCCGCGAAGCGGACAACGGCATGATCGTTTCGCGCGGGTTCGAACAGGATGCGCAGCGCGATGCGGATGGCCAACGCGGGTGTTTGCGGCGGCTGGTCGGCCATCGCCACGGCGCTGGACAGGCACATCGGGCAGCGGACAACCGGCTTGCCGGGATCGGTGTTGCCGTCGGCGTCAGGGACCGCCGAACTGCCGTTGAGGCAGAGTTCGTGGAAGGCGTTCAGCTTGGACGGAGAGATCGAGGCCAGCAGGGCGCTGGTCAGCATCACGTTGAAGACAAGCGCATAGGCTGCGACAAACGCCGCCCATCGTCCTATCGATCTGATCCGTGTTGCCGTCATCTTGACCCCGTCAGGCTGTTACCACGGGTTTGGGGAACCGCAAACCCGGTGGATGCCGCCCCGCCGTTCGGCATGCTTCCTCTTGTGTTTTACCGTTTGATCCGCTTTCACTGAAAAGGTTCCCAACCGTCTCCTCCGATTCCCCTGATCAAGTCGAAACCCTGAGTGTTCCCATGCGATTGTCGCGGTTTTTTCTGCCAATTCTCAAAGAGACGCCCAAGGAGGCGGAGATCGTGTCGCATCGCCTGATGCTGCGCGCCGGCATGATGCGGCAGGAGGCGGCGGGCATCTATGCGTGGCTGCCGCTCGGCTTCCGGGTGCTGAAGAAGATCGAGCAGATCGTTCGCGAGGAGCAGAATCGGGCCGGCGCCATCGAACTGCTGATGCCGACATTGCAACTTGCCGATTTATGGCGCGAGAGCGGGCGCTATGACGCCTATGGTCCGGAGATGCTGCGCATTCAGGATCGCCACAAGCGCGAGCTGCTTTACGGTCCGACCAACGAGGAAATGATCACGGAAATCTTCCGGGCCTACGTGAAGTCTTACCGGAGCCTTCCGCTCAACCTCTATCATATCCAATGGAAATTCCGCGACGAGCAGCGTCCGCGTTTCGGCGTGATGCGCGGCCGCGAAT
>JAGVII010000034.1 GCA_020056155.1 Afipia sp. | reverse complement strand
AGCGTCACCTTGGCGCCGATGGCCTGGCCTTCACGCAGCTTGAAGGTCGCGATCGCCTTGCGCGAATGCGTGACGATCGGCTTCTGGCCGGCGATCAGCGCGAGATCGGCGGCGGCCAGCTCGACCTTCTTGCGGTCGTTGACGGCTTCGCCGATGCCCATGTTGAGCACGACTTTCTCGAGAACCGGCACCTGCAGGGCGTTCGTGTAACCGAACTGCTCAACCAGCTTGCCGCGGATCTCTTTGTCGAATTGCGCGCGCAGGCGCGGAACGTATGCGGTCTCAGCCATTGATCTCTGCTCCCGAGCGCTTCTCAATGCGCACCTTGGTGCCGTCCTTCTGGATCTTGAAGCCGACGCGGGTCGGCTTGCCGTCCTTGCCGACGAGGGCAATGTTGGACAGGTGGATCGGCGACTCCTTGGTGATGATGCCGCCTTCCTGCGCCTGCGTCTGCTTCTGGTGACGCTTCACCAGGTTGACGCCGCGCACGAGCGCCTTGTTCTCGGTGGGACGCACCTCGAACACTTCGCCGGTCCGGCCCTTGTCGCGGCCGTTCAGCACGATGACCTTGTCACCCTTGCGGATCTTGGCAGCCATTACAGCACCTCCGGCGCAAGCGAGATGATCTTCATGTGGTTCTTGGCGCGGAGCTCGCGCGGCACCGGCCCGAAGATACGGGTGCCGACCGGCTCGGACTGGTTGTTGATCAACACAGCCGCGTTGCGGTCGAAACGGATAACGGAACCATCGGCGCGGCGAATATCCTTCGCAACGCGAACGACGACCGCCTTCATGACGTCGCCCTTCTTCACCTTCCCGCGAGGGATGGCTTCCTTGATGGAAACGACAATGATGTCACCCACAGTCGCGTACCGGCGCTTGGAACCTCCAAGAACCTTGATGCACATGACACGGCGCGCGCCGGAATTATCGGCCACGTCGAGGTTGGTCTGCATCTGAATCATTGATGCACCTCGTCCTCTTTCTGATGCGCTTGTTGCGCTTAAGCTGTTTTTGTTTCGGCCTGGACTACCGTCCAGCGCTTCAACTTCGAGAGTGGTTTGCTTTCCTCAATTCGAACCACATCGCCTGCCTTGAACTGGTTGTTCTCGTCGTGCGCGTGATAGTTCTTCGAACGTCGGATCGTCTTCTTGTAGATCGGATGGGTGAAGCGGCGGTCGACGCGCACGACAATGGTCTTGTCCTGCTTGTCGCTGACGACGACGCCCTGGAGAGTACGCTTCGGCATCTTTCGCCCCTTACTTCTTGGTCTGCGCGGCGCGCTTCTGCGCCGCGACAGTCTTGATGCGTGCGATATCGCGGCGTGCTTCACGCAGGCGCGAGGTATTCTCGAGCTGCCCGGTGGCGCGCTGGAAGCGCAGGTTGAACCGCTCCTTCTTCAGATTGAGGACGGCTTCGTCCATCTGATCGGGGCTCATCGCGCGGATATCTTCGACTTTCAAATCGGCCATGATCGGTTCCTTACTCCGCAATGCGCGCAACGAAGCGCGTCTTGATCGGAAGCTTGGCGGCGGCGAGCGACAGTGCTTCCTTCGCGGTCTGCTGGGTCACGCCGTCGATCTCGAAAATGAGACGGCCGGGCTTGACGCGGGCAACCCACAGTTCCGGCGTACCCTTGCCCGAGCCCATTCGCACTTCGGCGGGCTTCTTCGAGACCGGCAGATCCGGGAACACGCGGATCCAGACGCGGCCGGCACGCTTCATGTGACGGGTCAGCGCGCGGCGCGCGGCTTCGATCTGACGCGCCGTGATGCGCTCCGGCGCCATCGCCTTCAGGCCGAACTGGCCAAAGGCCAACGTCGCGCCCGACGAGGCGACGCCGTGGATACGGCCCTTATGCGCCTTCCGGAACTTCGTCTTCTTTGGTTGCATCATGGCTTTACGCCCTCAAACCTTCTTAAAATTTCAATCAGGCCGCATCACGACGCGGACGTCCGCTGTCGCCTTCGGCCATACGCTTGTCCTGAGCCATCGGATCGTGCTCAAGGATTTCGCCCTTGAAGATCCAGACCTTGACGCCGCAGGTGCCGAACGTCGTGAACGCGGTGGCAACACCGTAGTCCACGTCCGCGCGAAGCGTGTGCAGCGGCACGCGGCCTTCACGATACCATTCCATGCGCGCGATTTCGGCGCCGCCCAAACGGCCCGAGCAGTTGATGCGGATGCCTTCGGCACCCAGGCGCATCGCCGACTGCACGGCGCGCTTCATGGCGCGGCGGAAGGCAACGCGGCGCTCGAGCTGCTGCGCGATCGATTCGGCGACCAGGGTCGCATCGAGCTCCGGCTTGCGGATTTCGATGATGTTGATGACCACGTCCGACTCGGTGATGGCGGCAACCTTCTGGCGCAGCTTGTCGATGTCAGCGCCCTTCTTGCCGATGACGACGCCCGGACGCGCCGAGTGGATCGACACGCGGCACTTCTTGTGCGGCCGCTCGATCACGATGCGCGCGACCGCAGCCTGCTTCAGTTCCTTCATCAGCATTTCTCGGATGCGGATATCCTCATGGAGGAGCTTCGCATACTCGTTCTTGCCGGCGAACCAACGGGAATCCCATGTCCGGTTAATGCCCAGACGCAGCCCGATTGGATTAATCTTCTGACCCATCGTTCTCTCCCGCCCTTAGGCGCTCGCCTCGGCCTCGACCTGACGAACGACGATCGTCAGCTGCGAGAACGGCTTAAAAACACGACCCGAACGGCCACGACCGCGCGGTGCGAAACGCTTCATCACGATGCCGTTGCCAACATGCGCCTCTGCGACGACGAGCGCGTCGACATCGAGGTCATGGTTGTTTTCGGCGTTCGCGATCGCGGACTCCAGGCATTTCTTGACGTCGCCGGCGATCCGCTTGCGCGAGAACTGCAGGTCGGCGAGCGCAGACGATGCCTTCTTGCCGCGGATCAACTGCGCAACAAGGTTCAGCTTCTGCGGGCTGACGCGAAGCATGCGGGCTACCGCCTTGGCCTCGTTGTCCGGGAGAACCCGTTCGCGCTTTGGTTTGCTCATGACTAAGTCCTCAAGCCCTTACTTCTTGGCTTTCTTGTCGCCCGAATGGCCGTGGAAGGTCCGCGTCGGCGAAAACTCGCCGAACTTGTGACCGACCATTTCCTCGTTCACTGCGACCGGAACATGCTTCTGACCGTTGTAGACGCCGAAAGTGAGTCCCACGAACTGCGGGAGGATCGTCGAGCGGCGGCTCCAGATCTTGATAACGTCGTGACGGCCGGACGAACGCGCGGCATCTGCCTTCTTGAGCAGAGAGCCTTCAACGAACGGGCCTTTCCAGACTGAACGAACCATGTCCGGCGATCCTTACTTCTTCTTCCGCTTGTGGCGGCTGATGAGAATGAACTTGTTTGTCGACTTGTTAGAACGCGTCTTCTTGCCCTTGGTCGGCTTGCCCCACGGAGTAACCGGGTGACGGCCGCCCGAGGTGCGGCCTTCACCGCCGCCGTGCGGATGGTCGACTGGGTTCATCACGACGCCGCGGTTATGCGGACGACGGCCCATCCAACGCTTACGACCGGCCTTGCCGATCGAGATGTTCATGTGATCCGGATTCGACACCGCACCGATGGTGCCGATGCAGCGGCCGTGAACCAGGCGCTGTTCGCCCGAGTTCAAGCGCAGGATCACGAAATCATGGTCGCGGCCGACGATCTGGGCGTAGGTGCCCGCGGAGCGAGCGATCTGGCCGCCCTTCCCGATCTTCAGCTCGACGTTGTGCACGATGGTGCCGACCGGCATGTTGCCGAGCGGCATGACGTTGCCCGGCTTCACGTCGACGTAGCTGCCGGCGACAACGGTGTCGCCAACGGCCAGACGCTGCGGCGCCAGGATATAGGCCTGCTCGCCATCGGCGTACTTGATCAGCGCGATGAACGCGGTGCGGTTCGGATCGTACTCGAGACGCTCGACCTTGGCCGGCACGTCGACCTTCTTACGCTTGAAGTCGACGATGCGGTACGTCTGCTTGTGGCCGCCGCCGCGGAACCGCACGGTGATGCGGCCCGTGTTGCCGCGTCCGCCGGACGAGTGCTTGCCCTCGGTCAGCGCCTTGACAGGCTTGCCCTTGTACAGCGCCGAACGATCGACCATCACCAGCTGGCGCTGGCCTGGCGTCGTGGGGTTGAATGTTTTCAATGCCATCGTCGTTAGCCTTACAGTCCGGTGGTCACGTCGATGCGATGACCTTCTTCGAGGGTCACGATCGCGCGCTTCGTATCCGACTGAGAACCGAACTGGCCGCGGAAGACTTTCGTCTTGCCCTTGCGGACCAGCGTGTTGACGCTCTTCACCTTGACGTCGAACAGCTTCTCAATCGCGTCCTTGATCTGCGGCTTGGTCGCCTTCGCCGCGACCTTGAACACAACCTTGTTGTGCTCGGAAGCCACGGTCGCCTTTTCGGTCACGACCGGCGCGACAATGATGTCGTAGTGACGCGCATCCAGAGTCTTCATTTGAAGCGCGCCTCCAACGCATCGAGAGCGGCCTTGGTCAGAACGAGCTTCTGACGGCGCAGAATGTCATAGACGTTGATGCCCTGAATCGGGAGCACGTCGATGTGCGGAATGTTACGCGCAGCGGTCGCGAAACCGGTGTTCACTTCGGCGCCGTCGATGATCAACGCATTGGTGATCTCCAGGCCCGAGAAGTGTCCGAGCAGCGCCTTGGTCTTGGCTTCCTTGAGATCGGCGTTCTCGATGACGATGAGACCGCCGTCCCTGGCCTTCGCCGACAGGGCGTGCTTCAGACCGAGCGCGCGAACCTTCTTCGGCAGATCGTGCGCATGAGAGCGAACGACCGGACCGAACGCACGGCCACCGCCACGGAACTGCGGAACGCGAGCCGAACCGTGACGAGCACCGCCGGTGCCCTTCTGCTTGTACATCTTCTTGCCGGTGCGCCAGATTTCCGCACGGCCCTTGGCCTTGTGCGTACCGGCCTGACGCTTCGCAAGCTGCCAGTTGACGACGCGCTGGATCAGATCCTTGCGCGGCTCGAGACCGAAGATCTCGTCCGACAGCTGAACCGAGCCAGCCGACTTACCTTCCAGGGTTGTGACCTGCAATTCCATCACGCGCCCTCCTCAGCCGGAGCCGCTTCTGGAGCAGCGTCGGTTCCGCCAGCCAGCTTGAACTTGCCGGGCTTCGGCGCATCCTTCGGCAATGCTTTCTTCACGGCATCGCGCACGGTGATCCACCCGCCCTTGGAGCCGGGAACGGCGCCTTCGATGAGCAGAAGTCCGCGCGCCACGTCCGTCTGGACGACGCGCAGGTTCAGCGTGGTGATGCGATCGACGCCCATGTGGCCGGGCATCTTCTTGTTCTTGAAGGTCTTGCCGGGGTCCTGACGGCCGCCGGTCGAACCGATCGAACGGTGCGAGACCGAGACGCCGTGGGTTGCGCGCAAGCCGCCGAAATTCCAGCGCTTCATGCCGCCGGCGAAGCCCTTACCGACCGAGGTGCCCGTCACGTCGACGAACTGGCCCACAACGAAATGGTCCGCCTGGATTTCCGCGCCGACCGGGATCAGCGAGTCTTCCGAGACGCGGAATTCCGCGACCTTGCGCTTCGGCTCGACCTTGGCGACGGCGAACTGGCCGCGCTCGGCCTTCGGCAGATAGACGCTTTTGCGCGAGCCCGAACCGAGCTGCAAAGCGACATAACCGTTCTTGTCAGTGGTGCGATGGCCAACAACCTGGCAATTGCCCAACTTGAGCACGGTCACAGGGATATGTTCACCGGTCTCCGTAAAGACCCGCGTCATCCCGACCTTTTGTGCGATCACTCCGGAGCGCATCGGCGTGCTTCCTGTTCTTTCTGTCCGCGATCTGCGAACTTAACAAAAATCTTACAGCTTGATCTCGACGTCGACACCTGCGGCCAGGTCGAGCTTCATCAGCGCGTCCACGGTCTGAGGGGTCGGATCGACGATATCGAGAAGGCGCTTGTGAGTGCGCATCTCGAACTGCTCGCGGCTCTTCTTGTCGACGTGCGGCGAACGGTTGACGGTGAACTTCTCGATGCGCGTTGGAAGCGGAATGGGTCCGCGAACCTGTGCACCGGTGCGTTTTGCCGTGTTCACGATCTCGCGGGTCGACGTATCGAGAATCCGATGGTCGAACGCCTTGAGACGAATGCGAATATTCTGGCCGTTCATTGCCGCTGTCTTTCTTATCCGTCACGACCGGTCAGCCCGGCCATCCACGTTTTATTCAGAGGGTCGTGAATGCCCGGTCTTCCGACCGGGCATGCGACGGATCGTTTGTTATTCGATGATGCTGGAGACGACGCCCGAACCAACGGTGCGGCCGCCTTCACGGATCGCGAAGCGGAGCTTCTCTTCCATCGCGATCGGCACGATCAGGTGCACTTCCATCGCGATGTTGTCGCCCGGCATCACCATCTCGGTGCCTTCCGGCAGATGAACCACGCCCGTCACGTCGGTCGTGCGGAAGTAGAACTGCGGACGGTAGTTGGTGAAGAACGGCGTGTGACGGCCACCCTCTTCCTTGGTGAGGATGTAGGCCTCAGCCTTGAACTTGGTGTGCGGCTTGACCGAACCCGGCTTGCAGAGAATCTGGCCACGCTCGACTTCCTCGCGCTTGGTGCCGCGAAGCAGCGCGCCGATGTTGTCGCCAGCCTGGCCCTGATCGAGCAGCTTGCGGAACATTTCAACGCCGGTGACGATGGTCTTCTGGGTGTCCTTCAGACCAACGATTTCGATTTCTTCGCCAACCTTGATGATGCCGCGCTCGACACGGCCGGTGACGACGGTGCCACGGCCCGAGATCGAGAACACGTCTTCGACCGGCATCAGGAACGGCTGGTCGATCGGACGAGCCGGCTGCGGAATGAACTCGTCGACGGCCTTCATCAGCGCCAGAACGGCGTCGTGGCCCAGTTCCGGAGTCTTGTTCTCGAGCGCCGCGAGCGCCGAGCCGCGGATGATCGGAATATCGTCGCCCGGGAAGTTGTACTTCGAGAGCAGTTCGCGAACTTCCATCTCGACCAGTTCGAGCAGTTCCGGATCGTCGACCATGTCGCACTTGTTCAGGAACACGACGATCGCGGGAACGCCGACCTGACGGGCGAGCAGGATGTGCTCGCGGGTCTGCGGCATCGGGCCGTCGGCAGCCGACACGACCAGGATCGCGCCGTCCATCTGCGCAGCACCGGTGATCATGTTCTTCACGTAGTCGGCGTGGCCGGGGCAATCGACGTGAGCGTAGTGGCGGTTCGCCGTCTCGTACTCAACGTGAGCGGTCGAGATGGTGATACCGCGCGCCTTCTCTTCCGGCGCCTTGTCGATCTGGTCGTATGCCGTGAACGTTGCACCGCCCGTTTCAGCCAGAATCTTGGTGATCGCTGCGGTCAGCGATGTCTTGCCATGGTCGACGTGACCGATGGTGCCGATGTTACAGTGCGGTTTGTTACGTTCAAATTTAGCTTTAGCCATGACGTTCTCCGTTCAACTTTGACTT
>JAGVII010000791.1 GCA_020056155.1 Afipia sp. | reverse complement strand
GTTCGACGAGGGCCGCAAGTCGACCATCGCTCTTGCAGATGCGATCGGCGGGCGCGTGCTCGACGTCGGCGTCGGCACCGGACTGTCGCTGTCGGACTATTCGCGCAGCACGCGGCTGCACGGCGTCGATATTTCCGAACCGATGCTGCGCAAGGCGCAGGAGCGCGTGCGCGCGCAGAACCTCACCAATGTCGAAACCCTGTCGGTGATGGACGCGAAGAATCTCGCGTTTCCCGACGGCGCGTTCGACGCGGTGGTGGCGCAATATGTGATCACCGCGGTGCCCGATCCCGAAGCCACGCTCGACGATTTCGTGCGCGTGCTGAGGCCGGGCGGCGAACTTATTCTGGTCAACCACATCGGCGCGGAAAGCGGTCCGCGCAAGGTGTTCGAGATGTGCTTCGCGCCGCTGGCGCGCAGGCTCGGCTGGCGGCCGGAATTCCCGTGGGAGCGGCTGGTGAACTGGGCCGCGAAACACGGCGGCGTCACGCTGGTCGAGCGCCGGCCGATGCCGCCGATGGGACACTTCTCGCTGATCCGTTATCGAAAGGGCTGAAAGCGCGCATCGCGCACTGCCTTGCTGGTTGGGCATGATCTGAGCCGAATCCGGTTCCTCGCTCATGCCATGGGAACATCCGCGCCGCTGAGCCGTTTTCCCCTTATGACAATGAAACTCCCGATCGCGATAAGCGCTGCCTTGGCATTGCTGCCTGCTGCGGGTTTTGCGCAGGCGCCGCCAGCGCCATCGACCCCGCAGGCGCAAACCGCGCCGCCAAATCCCGCGCGCACACCGGCGAATTGCGTGCCGACCGAGGCGGTTCCGCAGGATGGCACCGTCGCCCCGCGCGGCACCACGACCGGCCGCGCGCCGGAATCGCTGGGCGACCGGCTGGCAAGATCCGACGGCGTGCTGTGTCCGCCGCCCGGCGTCGATCCCGAGATGCATGCGCCGACCCCGCCGGGCGGAGCGATGAAGGTGATTCCGCCACCCGGCGGCCCGGGCGGCGATCCCTCAGTGCGGCCAAAGTGAGGTTTTGGGCCTCGCGAAGCGCTCGCCGGAGCCGATTGCGCGTTAAAAACCAATCAGATGGGTGAGGGCGCGGTCATTGCTTGACAGGCATTTGGGTGACTTCTTATATGCCGCCGTTCGCGACCGCGAAGGCGGTTCGAACTGTGGCGAGGTAGCTCAGCTGGTTAGAGCACGGGAATCATAATCCTGGGGTCGGGGGTTCGAGTCCCTCTCTCGCTACCATCTCCGTTAACTTCCAAAAAAGCCTTTCATTTCAGACGCCTCGCCCGAACGCGGCGACGTTGCGGCGTGACCCTCGCGAGCGCGGCGCCGGGACGCGCTCCCGGCGTGTTGCAATTCCTTGCCATCGCCACTTCGAGCGTCAACTCCGCTCCCATAATTGCCGGACCAGAATGCCCGCCCGGTTCTCGATGGCCTCGGCTGCATCGAGGCACAGATCCTCGCGATAGCGGGAGCCGACGATCTGCACACCCACGGGCAGGCCGTTATGCAGGCCGACCGGCACAACAGCCGCCGGCAATCCCAGCACATTCATCGACGAGATGAAGCGAAGATCATTCCGGATCAGTTCTTTCACCCGCTTGTCGCCGCCGAGGTCGGCGTTGACCTCCGGCGTGGCCCTCACCGTGGTCGGCGTCAAAAGGAGCGGATAGTCCTCGAGCAGGGTCATCCAGTTGCGGATGTGGCGCGATCTGTCGCTGATCGCTTTCATGTAGCCCACCTGATCGAGCCGGTTCGAGAACGCCAGAACACCGTCGAGCGTCTTGTTGAAATCCGCGCTGGTTGCCGCGCGCATCTGGTCTTCCTGCAGAACCCGAAGCTCGGTCATGATCAGATCGCACCAGAGCTGCCAGACGCCGTTGAGGTCGGGCAATTCGACCTCGCTCACCCTGTATCCTGCATCGGCGAGATAGTCGGCCGCCTTTCGCAGGTGTGAGATCACGCCGGGATCGGTGTCCATGTCGTCAGGAATTTTGGCGAGTGCGACGTTGATCGGCCCCTCAAGCTTCGGCCCTTTCAACGGCGCCGGCACCCACCATGGATCGCGGGGATCGCGCTGGGCCATCACCTCCAGACCCAGACGCACGTCGCGGACCTCGCGCGCGATGGGCCCCTGCGACGACATGAACTGCGCCATCAGCGGCCGTTCCGCGGTCGCGCTCGGGTTGAAGGCCGGAACGCGCCCCTGGGTCGGCTTGATGGTGGCGACGCCGTTGCACTGCGCCGGCCAGCGCAGCGAGCCGCCGATATCGTTGCCATGGGCGATGGTGCCGATGCCGGCCGCG